>DATBAJ010000076.1:0-48240 GCA_036271575.1 Gammaproteobacteria bacterium | reverse complement strand
CGGTACACCTGGTCCGAGGGCCGCAAGCCGCCGCGCAGGATCATCACGAAATGCTTGAGCAGCTCATCGCCCGCCTCGTGGCCGTAGCTGTCGTTCACGCGCTTCAGGTTGTCCAGGTCGAAGATGAATACGGAACCGTAGGTGGAACCGGCGCTCTGCAGGAACACCCCGCGGGTGAAGGCCAGCCGGTTGTAGACGCCGGTGAGCGGGTCGGTGAGTGAATCATGTAGCAACTTCTCATGGGCCACCGCCAGTTCAGCGTGGGCGGCGTTGGTCTCGCGGCGCGCATCCTCCAGCAGCATCAGCACCATGCCGCAGGCCAGGAGGATCTGCAGCAGCGCATCCAGGTAACCGTTGAAACGCCCCAGTTCCTCGAGGCCGCCGGCCAGGGACGGCGGCAGGCCGTAGCGCTCCTTATATAGGTCGAGACCGTAGGCGCACCACAGCGCCGCATACATCAGGAAGGTGGTGGCCATGACCTTGGCGCCCAGGGTCCGGCGCATGCGCGGCAGCATGAGCAGGCGCACTCCGCCGTAAGCCAGCGCCAGCACGCTGAGCGCACTCTGCAACAGCACCAGGCGGCTGATGTCGCCGACGATGGGGATGCAGACCAGCGCGCAGGCCAGCACCAGGAGCGCGCCGTGGCGCAGGAACTGGCGCGGCAGACGGCCGTCGGCGTATTCGAGGATGCCCGCCACCAGGAGCAACAGGAACGAGAGCTTCGCCAGCTGATAGAGCAACAGCATGGTGTTGCGCAGCCACGGTCCCGGTTGGCTGCCTCCCAGGAGCGGCAGGCCGTAGAAACCGATGGCGAGGAACAGGAGCGCGGCGAGCAACGCCACCCAACCCTGGGTCCAGAAGCGGAAGAAACGGGAGCGGCGGCCGGCGTGCTGGCGGAGCAGGAAGAAGAAAAACCACAGCAGTGCGCTGATGCCGATCTGCACGCACAGACCGATCAGTCCGATCAGGCTCCACATTTCCTTTTCCGTCACCTGCCCAGCCCCTTACCCCATCTTGGGCAGCGCAAGTATAGGCGTCCGATGAAAGGCCGGGGCCGTACCGGGCGGTATTACAGCGAATAGACGGTATTTCGCAGGCGAAATACCTGCATATTCAGCGGCTGCGTTTGCGGCTGCGCTTGGCGCTGTACATGGCCCGGTCCGCATCGTGCACCGCCGCCTCCAGTTCCTCGACGCTCTTGAAGGCCGCCACGCCGATGCTGGCGCTCACCGGGAAGCTCAAGGACGTGCCCTCGATCTGCAAAGGCGGCGCGCTGCTGATGAGCTCGCGCATGCGCTTCTCCACCACCGAGGCCACCGCCCGCGGCATCACCAGCAGGAACTCGTCTCCCCCTAAGCGATACAGCTTGTCGCTGGCGCGCAGCCCGGCGCGCAGGATGTTGGCGAAGTGGCGCAGCAATTCATCGCCGTACTTGTGGCCGTGCTGGTCGTTGACATCCTTGAGGTTGTCGAGATCGAACACCGCCAGCGCGCCGAAGCTGCCGCGCGCGTCCTCCATGCCCGCGCCTTCGTTGAAGGCACGCCGGTTGTAGGCGCCGGTCAGGGAGTCCAGGAATGACTCGCGCAGCAACTGCTCATGGGCGATGCGCAGTTCGCGGTGCGCGCTGTCGATCTCGCGGCGCGCGTCCTCGAACAGCACCAGCACCATGCCGAAGGCCAGCAGCATCTCCAGGATCAGGTCGAAGAAGGTGTTGCGGCCGCTGAAGAAGTTCCAGATCGGACCGCCCACGCCGAGCTGCGGGAAGAAGTGGAAGGTGAAGGCCAGCACGTAGCAGAGCCACAGTCCCACGTTCAGCAGCAGCACCGCAGCCATGGTGCGCGTCCCCAGGCTATGCCGCGTCCGCGGCAACAGCAGCAAGATCGCGGCGCACCAGCCGAACATCACCAGGTTGGCGGCGCTCTGCCAGAACAGCACGCCTACCGCGTCGTGGGTCAGGATCACCGACACCAGCGCGATCACTGCGGCGACGGACCACAGGAGCTTCACGTAGCCGAGAGGTGGATCGGCGAGACCGCCCACATACAGGAGTGTGCCGCGCAACAGCAGGATCAGGAACGCGAACTTGGCAAATTGGTAGATGAAGTAGCTGATCTGCACCAGCAGCGCATCCTCCGGCGCCGGGCCACCGATGAGGTGCGGCAGCAGCAGATAGCGCAGTACCAGCACCGTGAGTGCCGTCGCCAGCGCCGCCCAGGCATTGCTCCAGGCATGGAAGTAGGTGCGCCGGTCGGCGGAACGCCGCAGCATCACGAACAGCACCACCAGTAGCAGCACGGTGGCCGCCTGGCTGATGAGGCCCAGGTATTGGATCAGCACCTGGACTGAAAGATGCACCGGCTGCATGCGGCCCCCGAAGGCTCTTGGACCCGGGGCCTCGTGGGACCCCTTTGGGACCGATGATGCGCCGCAGACCCCACCGCCTCAAGGCCACCGGTCGTCCGCGGGCTGCCGTCCGGCGCGACATTTAGCCCCGCCGCGGAGCACTGGACAGTCGCGGCGGCTCCCGGCACACTGCGCCGGGAATTAACTCGGACTTTAAATAGGCTCCTGAACCCCGCAATAGATGGGGACCAAGGAGACCGGGAGACGTGATGGCGATTGCCACCATGGTGGACCCGCGTGTGCCCAGCCGCGATGTCGGCAGGCACGTGCAGGCGGAACTCACCAACCTGCTGTATCACAACACCCGCGGCATGCACATCGCGGGGCTGCTCGTCTCCCTGCTCCTGGTCATCACCCTGCGTGATACTGCGCTGTCGCCGACGCTGTTGGGCGGCTGGCTCTCCTGCATGCTCATCATCGAGGCCGGGCGCGGACTCCTGAGCCGGCGCTTCCGTCACGACGCCATCGCCCTGGCCGAAAACACCCCCTGGCGCCGTCGCTTCCTGTTCGGCAGCCTGGCTGCGGCCGCAGGCTGGGGCGCAGCCGGCGCGCTGCTGTTCCCCCACGGCGACGTCGCGCATCAATTGTTCCTGACCATGGTGGTGATGGGCGCCTGCGCGGTCAGCATGCCTGCACTCGCCGCCGACCTCGCCTGCTATCTGTTGTTCCTGCTGCCGGCGGCCTTGCCGCTGGCGGCGCGGCTCCTGGTCGAGGGCGGCGAGATCCAGCTCACCGCCGGCATCATGTCCTGCGTCAGCATCCTGCTGCTGGTGCGCATGGCAGCCGGTACCCACAAGCGCCTGGTGGAGCAACTCAACATCCGCTTCGCGGTCGCCGATATCGCCGAGGAACTGCGCAACGAGATGGCGGACCGGCGACGCGCCGAGGAACAACTCACCCAACTCGCCAACTACGACCCGCTCACCGGCCTCGCCAACCGCACGCTCTGCGAGCACAAGCTGGGCCGCGCCATCGCCCGTGCCCGCGGCGGCCATGCGCAGCTGGCGGTGCTGTTCCTGGACCTGGACCGCTTCAAGACCATCAACGACTCGCTCGGCCACAACATCGGCGACGAGGTGCTGAAGCGCGTGGCGCAACGCCTGCAACGCTCCATCACCGAGCGCGACACCGTGGCACGCCTCTCCGGCGACGAGTTCATCCTGCTCATCGAGGATGCCGAGGACCGCGAGGACCTGACCATGCTCTCGGAGCGCATCCTGCGCGTGATCGGCAAACCCATGCTGCTCGGCGAGACCGAGTTGCGCATCACCGCCAGCATCGGCATCACCCTGCTGGCGGAAGACAGCCCGGACGTGAAGAGCCTCCTGGCCAACGCCGACACCGCGCTGTACCGCGCCAAGAAACTGGGTCGCAACTGCGCCGAGTTCTTCACCCCGGACATGCACGAGGCGGCGCTACAGCGCCTGAAGCGCGAGGTGGAGCTGAGGAAGGCCTTGCGCCGCGACGAGCTGAAACTGCATTACCAGCCGCTCTATGACCTGCCCTCCGGCCGTCTGATGGGCGTGGAGGCCCTGGTGCGCTGGCAGAGCCACGAGTTCGGCCTGGTGCCGCCCTCGGAGTTCATCCCGCTGGCGGAAGAGACCGGCCTCATCATCCCCATCGGCGAATGGGTGCTGCGCGAGGCCTGCCGCCAGGCGGTGCGCTGGCGCGCCCTGGTCGGCGAGCACTTCCACATGGCGGTGAACCTCTCGGCGCGGCAATTCACCGCGCCGGACCTGGCCGGCACCGTGGGACGCGTGCTGGGCGAATCGGGCCTGCCGCCCTCGGCGCTGCTGCTGGAGATCACCGAGAGCGTGACCCTGGGCAACGAGGAGAACAACATGGCGGAGCTGCGCAAGCTGCGCGGCTTAGGGATTCGCCTGGCGCTGGATGACTTCGGTACCGGCAACTCCTCCTTGGGTTACCTGAAGCGCTTCCCCATCGAGGTACTGAAGCTCGACCAGAGCTTCGTGCGCGACGTGGCCCACAACCCGCAGGACGCGGCGGTGGCGCGCGCCACCATCCGCCTCGCCAATACCCTGGGACTGCACGTGGTGGCGGAAGGCGTGGAGAACGAAGCCCAGCTCGCCTGGCTGCGGGGCGAAGACTGCGCGCTGATCCAGGGTTACCTGTTGAGCGAGCCCCTGGACGAGCAGGCTTGCGAGCAACTCTTGAATCGCGGCATCCACCAAGCCTTCGTCAGTTCCAGAAAATCCCTGAACTGAGCCTCGCTGGGCTCGAGACCGTTTCTGCTAACATCGGGCCACGCTCAACTGCCCGCAGCCTATGTCGGTATTCCACCAATATCTCCTCGACTACGGTTACCCGACACTGTTCGTGGTGGTGCTGCTGGAGAGCTTGGGGATACCCGGCCCCGGCCAGGCCCTGCTCATCGCCGCCGCCCTGCTCGCTTCCCATGGCAAGCTCGACATCGTCGCGGTACTCGCCACCTCCATCGCCGGCACCGTGCTCGGCGGCTGCGTCGGTTACTGGATCGGCACCCGCGGGGGCCGCAAGCTGATCCTGCGCTTCGGCCGCTACCTCCGCGTCGGCGAACCGGAACTCCTGAAGCTCGAGGCCTCCTTCGCCCGCTACGGTTTCTGGTTCGTGCTGGTGGCGCGCTTCTTCGAGGTGATGCGCCAGATCCAGGGCATCGTGGCCGGTGCCGTGGAGATGCCGTTCCGGCGTTTCTTCCTCGCGAACCTGCTGGGCGGCGCACTGTGGTCCCTGGCCTGGGGCCTCGGCAGCTGGAAGCTCGGCCGGCAGATACATAGTTACGACAGCCTGACCGAGAAGGCCGGGCTGATCGTAGTCGTGCTCACCCTGGCTGTGCTGCTGGTGCTGCTCGGGATTTATGTAAGACATCGCTGGCGCGGCCGGAGCCTGGATCGGCGCTGACCATGCAGGTCGAAGTGCTCAGGGCTATACTGCTTTAAACATCCCTGGGGGATTTTTACCATGAGCAGATCCACTGTCGGCCTGTCATTCATCCTCGCGTCCGCCCTGATGCTCGGCGCCTGCGGCAAGACCCCTGACAAAGTAGTCGCAGTGCAGGGCACCACCGACGACGCCACGCAACAACTGGTGAAGGATGCCACCAAACAACTCAACACCGCCTGCACCGGCTTGAACCAGTACGTCTACGACCTGGTGAAGAAGACCTGGAGCGCGTCGGTCGCGAGCAACACCGGCAATGCCTACAACTACCGTACCGAGAAGTGGGGCTGGACCAAATGGGTGGAGATCAGCGTACAGGTCAGTCCCAAGGCCCGCGACCTGCCCAAGGAATGGAACGCCCCGGGCCAGGTGCTCACCTATGACTTAGGCGGCGGCAAGACCCCGGGCATCGCCACCCGCGACAAGCTCTCGCAATTGATGTGCGGCAGCATGGCGGTGAGCAACGACCCGGATGACCCCTATTCCCACCTGGATTGGTCGGACCTGTCGAGCCTCGATAAACTGCCTTAGTCGGCTTCCGATTCGATCCCGAAGGCCGGCGGGGTGTATACCCCGCCGGCCTTCTTATATATAAGACCACGCGTAGACTATCCCCATGAGCGAGCAGCCCGTTACCCCCAAGCCTTCACGCCGCCTGCTGTCTTCCGGGATGCCGGGCGCGGACTACGGCGTGTTCCTGCTGGCGACACCCATCATCGGCGCCATCGGCGTGCTCATCACCGCCTTCGCCAGTTACTCGCTCGCGGGTTTCGTGTGGGTGGTGTTCCTGACCGCGCTCCTCACCGCCATCATGGCCATGCTGGAGATCGTGCAGGCCCCCGCCGCGTGGGCGGGCGACCCGCCCTTGCAGCGCATCCTGCGCTGGGGCGCCGCCGTGACCTTCCTCTGGCCGGCCGCATATCCGCTGTACTGGCGTGAACGCAAGTCCTTGAAACTCGATGCCTGGATGAAAGCGGCGCTGGGTGTGGACCTCACGTTCGTGGCGGCCGCCGTAGTGGCGGGCGTGGTCACGGTCACGGGTTATGCCAAACCGCCGCCCAGCGTCGCGTTGGCCGACCAGGAACCGACGCTGCTGACCGCGGATCCGCACTGGATGCCGGACGCGGATGACGTGGACGTGGTGAAGACCGGGCACCTGGACAATTGTCCGCGGCGCGACCTGGACCAGGAAGTGAGCGGCTACTTCGAGTCGCCGCGCTGGGACGCGGGTGCCACCAAGGGCGGCGTGGATTTCGTGAACGTGAGCGGGATACTGACCTACCAGGACCGCCCCGCCGCGGCGGTGCTGCAGTTCATCATCAATAAGGACAAGAGCGGCTTCCGGCCGTATCTCTTCACCATCAACGGCTATCCGCAGCCGCTCTACGTGACCGCTTTCACGTTGGCGCAGATGTGTGAGTAGAAGCTCCGACTAATCCAGTCGGGCAAGCAGGCTTTGCGCTTCGTGCATGCGATGACGGATGGACTTCAGATACCCGTCTTTCGCCACATCCCTGTCGGACATGCTGCGCGCGTGGTACGGACCGCGGTTGTAGCAGATCACGCTGCGGTTCCAGTCCGGCATCTCCTGCATGCAGTACGCCAGGTAGCGCGCCGCGATGCGGATGTTGAAGCTGTCGTTATGCTGCAAGGAGTGAGCGGTCACCGCATTGCCGCTCATCAGCAGCGCGGTCTGCTGGCGTACCTGGCCGCAGCCGTAGGAATGCTTGTCCATGCCCTTCTTGTGATCGCACAGGCTCGATTCCTGGGTCAGC
Organism: Gammaproteobacteria bacterium; assembly: GCA_036271575.1. Lineage (GTDB taxonomy): Bacteria > Pseudomonadota > Gammaproteobacteria > Natronospirales > REEB76 > DASUBN01. Next base: position 41,125 of record DATBAJ010000076.1, on the reverse strand, counting down.
ACCGCGGTCAGGGTGCGCGGGAAGTCGTAGTTCTGGGGGACGTTGTCGGCGTAGTAGCTGGACCCCACCACTGAGGCATACAGCACCGCCCAGTTCTGCTGGCGCGTGAGCCCGTCACCCGCGCGGGCGGGCATGGCGGCGAACAGAAGGGGGGTGAGGGCCAGGGCGGCCCCGAGCGTCTTGAAGCCCAGTCTTAAACTTCCCATACGTCCCATATCTCAAGAGAAGCGCGGTCCTGCGCTTCAAGTTGACATATTTTACGTGTCATCCACCTGTCAGACAAGCCCGCGACGCTTGAGGCCGCGGCGTCAGTCCACGTTGGCCAGAAGCTCCTCAGCCTCGCGCATGCGGCTGCGGATCTTACTGAGGTAGGCGTTCTTGGCTACCTGTGCGGTACTGATGGTCTTGGCCAGGTGCGGACCGGCGTTGTAGCAGATCACGCCGCGCTCCCAGCTAGGCATCTGCTGCATGCAATACGCTAGGTAACGGGCGGCGATGCGGATATTGAGGGCATCGTCCTTCTGCAGTTTCTTGACGGCCACCGGCTGCCCGTACATGAGCTGCGCCGTGTGCGGGCGCACCTGGCCGCAGCCGTAAGAGGTCTTGTCCATGCCCATCTTGTGGCTGCACAGGCTGGATTCCTGGGTCAGCACCGCGGTCAGGGTTCGCGGGAAATCGTAGTTCTTGGGGAGGAGCGCAGCGTAGTAGCTGCTGCCGATCATCGAGGCGTAGAGCAACGCCCAGTTCTGCTCGCGGGTCAGACCGTCACCGGCGTGCGCGATGGGCGCCGCCGTCATCATCGCAACCGCCAGTGCGGCGGCCGCAGCCATCCTTAGCTTCATGACACCCATCTCCTAGCCGAACGAGGAAGTGCATCCTGCACTTCCGGACCACCAAGACCGCTTTCACTTCGGGGCTCCGGTCCCGGCGACCCGCCGGCGGCGCACGCGGCGCACCCAGCGGTATATCCCGTAACCCAAACCCAGCAGTGCCAGCACCGCGGCTGCTGCCATCGCCTCCAGCATGTGCATGGAGTCGATGATCGTGAACCCGTCCCGTTCGCTTTCGAACCCGTTGAAAGCGTCGAGGGCGGCCGGCAGCGCCATCACATCCGACTTGGCGAGCGGCAAAGCGCGCTCGTCCGGGTGATAACTGGATTGCCAGTCGTAGAGCGCGCCGTTCCGATCTTCTTCTATGTGGCCACCGAGGACGTAGCTCACTGGACGGTCGCGCAAGAATTCCATCACCCGCCGGGCACTTGCCCGGTAGGCGTCAATATCATCCACGATGAGTCGCGCCGGTAGCAGGAAATCACCCGAAAATACCAGGTCTGTTACCCGGTCGTAAAAGATCACATGCGCAGGGTTATGTCCGGGCGCGGGTAATACGTCAACAATCCGGTCGCCTAAGTTGAACTGCGTCACAGCTTCCGGCCAATGTGTAAAACCGAAGAACGCTTTCACCGAAGGCAGTTGCGCGGCGACCACTTGCACGTCCGCCAAGCCCTGGAATTGCGGATCGCCGGCGCGATGGTCGAGGTGGGTGTGACTGTGCACCACCACCAATGGAAGATGTCCCCGTCCTGTGTGCGGCAAAAGCGCGAGCACCGTCTGCGCCAGGGGCATCAGTTTCGGATCCGTCACGTCGCCGGTGTCGATGAGCAGCGCGCGTTCGTCGCCGATGAGCAGATAGATGAACGGCGCTTCCCAGGTGGAGCAGAGATCCTCACGTATCACATAGGTCCGCGCATCGTAGCGATATACCTCGAGCGGCGGATGGGCCTGGGCAGAACAATCCTGCGCGCCCGGGTCCCAATGCGCATCGAAGCGCGGCGTCAGTGCCTGTGCAGTAGAGGCGATCCCCGACAGCAATAAAGCGAGATACACGGACCTCATGACATCTCCTCAAGGGTGTTTTCCGGCGCCTCAGCGCCGTGGACGAGGCACGGACAGGGAAGCCATGTGGGCCTGCGCCATGCGGATGAAACTATCGAGGCTCTCGGTGGTGCGGCGCTTGTCGCCGCTGCTCATGTACTCGATGAACAGGCCGTCGAACACCGCGCCCAGCAGCGTGGCGAACGCCGGATCCCGCTGCTCCGGCGGCAGCGCCGCCTGGATGAGCTCCAGCCAGTTGAGGGAATTGCGCTTGAGATAACGGCCATAGGTCTTGGGCGATTGGCTGGCCAACATGTGCAGCTGGTACAGCAGGCGCAACAGGGGGTGGTTGGGCTCGGTGAGGGCCCAATCCCAGAATGCCCTCAGCAAGGGGCCCTTGCGCTTGGCTTGGGCCATGGCGATGAATGAGGCTTGCAGACGCGCCTGCATCTCCCCCAGCACCTCTTCCAGCAGCTGCTCCTTGGAGCCGAAGTGGAAGATCAGGAGCCGGGCGCTGCTGCCGACGGCGGTGGCCATGGGCCGGAGCGACAGATCCGCGATGCCATGCTTCGCGAGATAAGTGATCAGCTCATCCAGCAGTTCCTGCTTGCGCGATTGTTTCACTGAGGGCATGAAACGAGTGTTTCATGAAACATTCGTTTCAGTCAAGTCTCAGGCGATGAGTCGCCGCAGGATGCTTATGCCCTCATGGATCTGCTGCGGAGTCGCGCCGCAATAACTCAGGATCGGCACACTCTAAGACGCTGAGGAACTTTTTACGTCTCTATACCTCTACTTCCTACCGGTCATGCAGCCGCAAAGGAAGCACCAACATGAGCGCACGTCTTTTCTGTTCTTTAGTCGTCTTACTGCTATTCATGGCCAGTTCAATTGGATTCGCCGATGCAATGGACGCGTCTACAAAAGGGAACGTAGAGCCCAAAGAATCCACGACCAACGGTTCGGTGACGGTGGAAGGCCACGCCATCAGTTATCGCGCCGTGGCCGGCACCCTGACACTCAAGAACGCCAAGGATGAACCTGCCGCCAGCATGTTCTACGTGGCGTATTTCCAGAACGGCGCACCCACTGCCGGCCGGCCGATAACCTTCTTCTATAACGGCGGTCCCGGTGCGCCCGCCGCTTACCTGCATATGGGCGCCTTCGGGCCGATGCGCGCGAGGATTGCCGACATAGCCCATGCCCCGCCGCCGCCCTATCCGCTCGTGAACAATGACTACAGCCTGCTGGACGCCACCGACATGGTGTTCATCGACGCCCCGGGCACGGGCTACAGCCGGGTACTCACCCCGGACCTGGGCGGCAAGGGCGACACCAAGGATTACTATGGTATCGACGAAGACGGCCGAGCGTTCAGCGCCTTCATCCAGAAGTTCCTCTCCAAATACGGCCGCTGGAACTCGCCCAAGTACCTGTTCGGCGAGAGTTACGGAGGTATGCGGTCCTCAGTGCTGGCGCTGGATCTCGAGAATGCCTCGGTGGATCTCAACGGCGTGATCCTATTGTCCGCCGAACTCAACATCGCCATGCGGCCGGACCTGGAATCCACCAACCCTTCCATAGACGTGCCCTATGCCCTGAACTTCCCGAGCCAAGCTGCCATCGCCTGGTACCACGGCAAGGTGATGAACAAGCCGACCAAGCTCGAGGACTTCCTCGCCCAGGCGGAGAAATTCGCCATGGGTGACTACCTCACGGCCCTGAACGCCGGTACCACCCTGGACCCGGCTGCGAAGCGGCACATCGCCGAGGAGATGCATGCCTATGACGGCCTGCCGGTGGATTACCTGCTCAAGGCTAACCTGCGGGTGGATGACGCCCAATTCGCCCACGAACTGCTGAGCGATTCCGGCGAGCTCACCGGCTACTACGACGGCCGCTTCACGGGCGCGGCCCTGGATCCCCTGAACGAATATGCCGATCACGACCCGCTCACCGACGCCGTGGACTCAGCCTACAACTCCGCTCAGCTCGACTACCTGCACGGCACGCTCAAGTTCGACGCTGACGAGACCTACATCCCCTTCAACACCGATCTCAACCGCAACTTCGACCATTGGAACTACAAGCACGTGGAGCCGGGCGTGGGCCAGGCCATCCCCAACGGCACCAATGTGTTGCCGGACTTGGCGGCGGCCATGTCTGAGAACCCCCGGCTGAAGCTCTTGCTCAACACCGGGTACTACGACTTGGCGCTGCCTTTCTACGGCGAGGTGTTCCAGCTCCAGCACCTGCCTATGGATGACAGGCTACAGGCCAACATCAGTTATGCGTTCTATCCCACCGGCCACATGATGTATGACAGCGAGACCAGCCTGAAGGCGCTGCACGACAACGTGGCGCGGTTCATCGTCGCGAGCCACAGCGCCCCTGCATCGGCTGGACCTTAGACGAGATCACTAATGAGACCTTTGAGCGTGCGCACCCCGGCCCGGACCTGGTCCGGGGTAGCCCCCCCATAGCCCAGGATCAGCCCACCCCTCTTCGGCGGCTTGAGATAGCAGATGGACAAGGGGCGCACCGAAATCCCCGCGGCGGCGGCACGGCGCGTGAGCGCCACATCGTCCACGCCTTCGGGCAAGAGTGCCGTGAGGTGCATGCCGGTCTCGGAACCCACCACCTCGAGCCTGCCCGGCAGTTCCTTCCTGATCGCCTCGGTGAGAGCCGCATACCGCTCCCCATAGAGTTGCCGCATGCGGCGCAGGTGGCGGGCGAAGTGTCCCTCGCGGATGAACTCGGTCATGACCGACTGCGGCAGCGTGGCGGGGAAGGTATCGCTGGCCTCGCGTATCACGCTGAACGCCGGCACCAGATCCCGGGGCAGGATGACGTAGCCCAGCCGCAAGGCCGGGAACATGACCTTGCTGAAGCTGCCGAGGTAGATCACCCGCGCGTGCGGATCGACGCCTTGCAGCGCCGCCAGCGGCCGGCCGCCGAAACGGTATTCGCTGTCGTAGTCGTCCTCGACGATCCAGGCGCTACTGCGCCCGGCCCATTCGGTGAGCGCGATGCGCCGCGCGGCGCTCAAGGTGCCGCCGAGCGGGAACTGATGGGACGGCGTGATGTAGGCGAGCCGCGCGTCGGCAGCGCGGCGGATGCCGTGCTCCACGTCCAGACCTTCCTGATCCACGCGCACCGGCACGAGGCGCGCGCCGGCGAGCGCGAAGGCCTGGCGCGCGCCGGGATAACCCGGGTCTTCCAGCCAGACCCGATCGCCGGGATCGATGAGCGCCTGTGCGACGAACTGCAGGCCCTGTTGCGAGCCGGTGGTGACCATCACCTGCGAGGCCTCGCAGCGCACGCCGCGGAAGGTGCCGAGGTAGGCGGCGATCGCTTCGCGGAACGGCAGCAACCCCATGGCATCGCCGTAGACCATGGCGGCAGTCGAGGTCTTACGCGCGTGCCGGGCGATGAGCCGGGTCCAGAGCTTGATCGGGAAATCCTCCAGGGCCGGGAGGCCGACGCGGAAGGCGCCCAGGTTCCTCAACCACATGGGCTCCGGGAGCCGCGCGAGCGCCACGCGGCGCGCGATCCGGCGGCGCGATCGGTCGGCATCGGCCGGCTCGGCGCTGCGTTCATCCGCGGGCCGCGGCTTGCTCTTGGGGATGGCGTTCGCCACCCGGGTGCCCGCCCCCACCGTGGTCTCGAGATAGCCCTCCGCCTGGAGCTGCTCATAGGCGCTCAACACGGGGATGCGGGAGATGCCAAGCTCTTTGGCGAGGCTGCGGCTTGAGGGGACGCGCTGGCTTGGGCGCAGTCGGCCATCCAGGATCGCCTGCCGGAACCAGTCGGTGAGTTGCCGGTACAGCGGCGCGCCGGCTTCGAGCATCACCGGCGGCATGAGGCTGGCGGAGGCACGGGGCATGGCGGTGCTCCCCAAAGTGGTCATACAAGATAATAACAAAGTGGATATTTATTGATACCACTCCTGCGCCTATCTTGAGCCCCATACGGACCACTCCCCGGAGAGATAGACATGCGCCTCTTGAGCCCCCTCGCCCTCCTCTGCCTGGCCTTGCTGGCCGGACCGGCCCTGGCGGACACAGCCTCCACGCCGGCAGCCAGCCGCGACGGGCAGCACGACTTCGATTTCGACGTCGGCGTCTGGCACACCCACATCAAACGCATCCTCGATCCCTTCGCGAGCGATTCGGCATCCATCGAACTGGAGGGGACCGTCACCGTACGTAAGGTATGGGGCGGCAAGGCGGAACTGGAGGAGGTCGAGGTGGATGGACCGAAAGGCCATTGGGAAGGCCTCTCGCTCCTCCTATATAACCCGAGCGCGCACCAGTGGAGCCAGTCCTACGTGAACAGCAAGATCGGGACATTCTCCCCGTCCGAGTCGCCCGTAGGCGAATTCGACGACGGCCGCGGCGTGCTGGTCTGTCAGGACAGCTCCACGTATGACAAGACGATCCTGGTGAAGGTCGTGTATTCCGACATCAAGCCGGATTCGCACCAGTACCAGGAGTGGTATTCACATGATGGCGGGACGAGCTGGGTGCTGTCCTTCACCGCCAACCTGACGAGATCGAAACAGTGAGCGCCGTCCGTACCCGGCCGCAGGAGAACGCCATGCCTAGCCTCGGAAAGATCGCCCTGCTCTGCCTCGCCCTGGTGACCGGCCCGGCCCTGGCGGATCCGCCAGCCGCGCTGCTGACCGGTCACGACGGCCAGCACGATTTCGACTTCAACGTGGGCACCTGGCACACCCACATCCGCTACCTGCGGCACCCTCTCTCGAAACAGGAGAGCTGGACCAGCTTCGACGGCACGGTAGTGGTACGCAAGCTGTGGGGCGGGCAGGCACAGTACGAAGAGATCGAGGCGGACGGCCCGGTGGGCCACTTCGAAGGGATGACGCTGTTCCTCTACGACAAGCAGGCCCAGCAGTGGGCGCAGTACTTCTCCAACAGCAACGATGGCCAGATGGGCGCACCCGAGATCGGCGCCTTCAAAGACGGCCGCGGCGACTTCTATAGCCAGGACACGGTGGACGGGAAGACCATCCTGGTGCGCATGGTGTGGGGCGACATCACACCCACCAGCCATCACGTGGAGCAGTCCTTCTCCGCCGACGGCGGCAAGACCTGGGAAGCCAACTTCATCGGCGACCTCACGGCCACCACGGAGACGCCTAAGGTGCCCACGGCCTTCGCGGACCCCGCGCAGCACGACTTCGACTGGCAACTGGGAACCTGGAACATCCACATGCAGCGCCTGCTGCACCCTCTCAGCAGCGCCGAGACCTGGACCACCTACGACGGCAGCGTGGACGTGAAGAAGCTGTGGGGCGGCCGTGCCGACCTGGCGGAGATCGATACCCAGGGACCCTCGGGACACCTGCAGTTCCTGTCGCTACGCCTCTACAACCCCCAAAGCCATCAATGGACGCTGAACTTCGCCCACGCCGGGAGCTATCTGGTGGGCACCCCGCCGATGTACGGGCAGTTCCACGATGGCAAGGGTACGTTCTACGCCCAGGACACGCTGGATGGGAAAGTGATCCTGGAGAGCTTCAGCTTCGGCAACATCACCGGGGGCAAGGCGCAGGACCAACAGGCCTTCTCCGCCGACGGCGGCAAGACCTGGGAAGTGAACTGGATCAACGACCAGACCCGGACCGGGCCGGCGCAGTGAGTCATCAGCGCAGCTGACTGTCCTTGCTGCCGCGCCGGTTATAGAGGCTGTGCTGTTTCAGGTCCTTATCGGCCTCGGTCTGACAGGCGACACAGAGGCGCACGCCGGGCAAGGCCTGGCGCCGCGCCTCGGGGATATCGGAGCTGCATTCCTCGCAATGCTTCAGGCTCGGACCCTTGGGCAGGTGCCGGCGCGCCGCCTTCACCGCATCGTCGATGCTGGCATCGATCTGGTCCTGCACTGCGCCGTCTTTCGCCCAACCGGTGGCCATGTCCGCTCCTTGCTATACCGGGCCATTATGCCCTCCTCCTGATATGGGGCCCAAATCCCCTTATATCCAGCGCTATTTCACGCTAATGTCATGCCTCCCGATGGGCCCTATCCACGAGAGGTTTGCCATGCGATCCCTGTCCCTCGCCCTGATGCTGCTCCTGACCGCCTGGAATGCGTCCGCCGCCGACGCGCCCCATCCCTTCGACGCCAAGGACCTGGTGATGATGGACCGGGTCAGCGATCCACATCTCTCACCGGACGCTTCGCAGCTGGCCTTCGCGGTGCGCGAGACCGACTACGCCGCCAACAAGGGCGTCACCGGCGTGTGGGTGCTGGACCTGGGTAAGAGCGGCGCGAGCCCCCGCCGGCTCGCGGACGGCAACAGCCCGCGCTGGGCGGCCGACGGCAAGAGCATCTATTTCCTCTCCGGCAAGTCCGGTTCCAGCCAGCTCTGGAACGTGGCGCTCACGGCCGGTGCGACAGCGGTGCAGTCGAGCAGCTACCCGCTGGATGTGAACGAGTACAAGCTCTCGGATGATGGCAAGCGTGTGCTGGTCTCCATGGACGTGTTCACGGACTGCGCGGACTTGGCCTGCACGAAATCTCGCCTGGACGAGAGAGCCGCCAATAAGGCCAGCGGCCGCCTTTACACCCGGCTCTTCATCCGCCATTGGGATACTTGGGCAGACGGCCGCCGCTCGCAGCTCTTCATGAGCGCCATCGGTACCGATGGCAAGCTCGACGCGAACCCGGTGTGGCTGACCCGTGGCCTCGATGCCGATGTACCTTCCAAGCCCGAGGGTGATGACAGCGAATTCACCTGGTCGCCGGACGGAAGCACCGTGTATTTCGATGCACGCATCGCCGGCACCACCGAAGCCTGGTCCACCAACTTCGACATCTATTCGGTGCCGGCCGATGGCTCCAGTGCACCGAAGAACCTGACCGCTGCCAACCTGGCCTGGGATGCCTCGCCGCTGGTCTCGCCGGACGGCAAGACGCTCTATTACCTCGCCATGAAGACCCCGGAGTTCGAGGCGGACCGCTTCGGCATCATGGCCCGGGACATCGCCAGCGGCACGATCCATGAGGTGGATCCCAACTGGGATCGCAGCGCGGGTTCCCTGGAGATATCCAAGGACGGCGACACGCTCTATACCAGCGGCGATGACTGGGGCAGCCGCGCGGTGTTCGCCATCGATGCCCAGAGCGGCAAGGTGAGCAAGCTCACCGGTGCAGGCACCGCCGCCGGCTTCGACGTGGCGGGTTCGCATCTCGTGGTGGCGCACCAGGATTTCAAGCACCCGACGGATATCTATATAGGCAAGACCAGCGGCAAGGACCTGCGCCAGGTGACGCATTTCAATGCCGCGCGTCTGGCAGACATCCAGTTCGGCGATTCCCAGTTCTTCACCTTCAAGGGCTGGAACGGCGACACGGTACAGGGCTATGTCATCAAGCCCGTGGGCTACGTCCCCGGCAAGAAATATCCCGTGGCCTTCCTGGTGCACGGCGGCCCTCAGGGGGCATTCAATGAAGACTTCCACTACCGCTGGAATCCCGAGTCCTACGCGGCCCAGGGCTTCGCGGTGGTGGCCATCAACTTCCACGGCTCCACGGGCTATGGTCAGGCCTTCACCGACGCCATCTCCGAGCACTGGGGCGACCGGCCGCTCGAAGACCTGCAGAAGGGTTGGGCGGCTGCGCAGCAGCAGTTCCCCTTCCTGGATGCGAGCCGCGCCTGCGCCTTGGGCGCGAGCTACGGCGGCTTCATGGTCTATTGGATGGCGGGGAACTGGAACCAGCCCTGGAAGTGCCTCGTCGACCACGACGGCGTGTTCGACTCCCGTGCCATGTTCTACGACACCGAGGAGCTGTGGTTCGAGGAACATGAGAACGGCGGCACCCAGTACGAGCATCCGGAGAACTACGAGAAGTTCAATCCACTGGATCACGTGAAGGACTGGCGCGTGCCGATGCTGGTGGTGCACAGCAGCCACGACTACCGCATCCCCGAGACCCAGGGTTATGGCGCCTTCACCGCGCTGCAGCGCCGCGGCATCCCCAGCGAACTGCTGATGTTCCCGGATGAGAGCCACTGGGTGCAGAAGCCGCAGAACAGCGTGCTGTGGCACGACACGGTGATGGCATGGCTGAAGAAGTGGACCGCGCCGATGAGCCCTTGATGTGAGATTCGGATGCCTCATCCTCTGCCTGATGGCGGCAGGCGGCAGCCTGCCCGCGCAGGCCGCCGTATGGCAGCCCACATCGGGCCATACGCAGATGCCGCTGTGGCCAGGCACAGTGCCCGATGCACAGGCCGTGAAGGGACCGGAGTACGTGGCCACCACGGATGCCAAGAGCCTGGTGGCAGGCAAGCCCTGGCTCTACGCGGGCGACATCACCCAACCGACGCTGACAGTGTATGCACCGCAGGGTAAAAACACCGGAGCCGCGGTACTGATGATCCCGGGCGGCGGGTTCGAGATCCTGGCCATGGATCTGGAAGGCACCGAGGTCTGCGACTGGTTGACCGCCAAAGGCATCAGTTGCGTGCTGCTGAAATACCGCGTGCCCAGCAAGCCCTATGACTGGCACTGCGATTGCCGCCCGGACAATCTCACGGTCCCCACTCAAGACCTGGAGGACGTGCAGCGGGCCATGGGGCTGATACGCCTCAATGCCAAGGCATGGCAGATCGATCCACACCGAGTCGGAGTACTGGGGTTCTCGGCGGGTGGATATCTGGTAGCGGAAATCAGCACGCACTTTGAACAGCGTCTGTATAAACCCGTGGACGGCGCGGACTATGAGAGCTGCCGGCCGGATTTCGCCATCGGCATCTATCCAGGACATCTCGTCACCGACCAGGGCCTTCTGAACCCGAACGTGCCCGTGACGAAAGACACGCCGCCCACCTTCCTGTTGCAAGCGGAGGACGATCACGTGGACGGCATACAGTCGCCGGTCTACTACGCCGCGCTGCAAAAAGCCGGGGTGCCAGTGGAACTGCACGTCTATGCCCATGGCGGACATGCTTTCGGACTGCGCCGGACCAAGGAGCCCATCACCGCCTGGCCTGAGCTGGTGGAGGCCTGGCTTAAGAGCTCCGGGATCATCTCGCAATAAGGAGCAAGACCCATGGCACGTCCGAACTTCATCGAACTCCCGGCCCGCGACCTCCAGGCCGCCAAGAAATTCTATGCCGAGATCTTCGGCTGGCAGCTGACCGAATTCGGCCCGACCTACGCCTGCACCATGACCGGGGACGTGGGACTACAGGGGGACATGAAAGAAGCCACCCGGGCGCCCCTGGCGGTGATCGCGGTGGAGGACCTGGAAGCATCCCTGAAAGCGGTGACCAAGGCCGGCGGGAAGATCACCAAGCCCATCTTCTCCTTCCCCGGCGGTCGCCGCTTCCATTTCCTGGATCCCAACGGCAACGAGCTGGCGATACTGCAAGTCGACTGAACCGCTACCCGGCCGGGTCAGGGCCCAGGATGGGGAGCCGATATCTGTGCGTCGCCGTAACTGCCAGTGAGCCGCCCGTCCCGCGCGAAGTCACGGATCATGTCGAAATACCCCGGCACATAGCGGGTAGTATCCCGGGTGCCGTCCGGCTCCGTATCGAACAACCTCATGCCATGTTCAGCCCTCGGATACAGGGCCAGCGTGAAGGGCTTACCGTCGGCGATGAGCGACTTGATGCGCATGCCGGTCTCCTCGCTCGGCGCCGAATAGTCCTCACCGCCCAGGATCCAGAGCTGCGGCGTCTTGCCGCTGCGCAAGGTGGGCATGGCGTCGTAGTAGAAAGGCGTGTGCCAGTCGAAGTCCTTGGCCATGGCCCGAAGCTCCTTGTCGGTATGGGGCAGGATCAGCCAGCTGAAGTCCCCTCGCACATCTTTGTACCAGGGCGCTTTGCCGTATTTCACCCGCATCGCGTCGAACTCCTTATAACCATCCTTGAAATCATCTATAAACAGGGTCTCGGCCGCGTGGCCCACTTCCAGTCCCTTGGCGATGGTCTCGGGCGGATAGCCCTTCTCCCGCATCTGTAGTGCGATGCTCTCCTGGTCCTCGTCGATCACGTTCACGGCCAGGCCGTAGCAGACGATCACGAAATCCACCGGCGTGCGGTTCGCCGCGAGAGGCGCGACCCACCCACCCTGACTGCCGCCCCAGAAGCCGATACGCCCCAGCCGCATTCCCGCCGACTGCCGGGCCTGAGTCGTGGCGGCAGTGACGTCGTCCGCCAAGATGTCGTAATCCTGGGTGTACTTGCCGCCGGACTTGCCGGTGCCGCGCTTGTCGAAGGCGAACACACCGACCCCTTCAGCGGGCAGCAAGCGTTGCAAGGCGGACACCACTCCCGGTGAGCTCAAGGCGGAACTGGGTTCGGAACCGTGCACCAGCACCACCACCGGAGCTTTATCCACCCCCTTCGGCATGGTGAGGCGGCCCACGAGCGCGGTGCCGTGACTGGTGAAGCTCACATCCTGCACGTCGAAGGCGATACGCTGGCCTGAGATGCCGGCGAAGTCGATCACGCCCGCGCCGCAGTCCGGGAAGCTGACGCTTATGCCGTCCTCCTGCTTGGTCCAGCCGAGGGTGCTGGTCCAGGTGTCGCCGGTTGAAGGGTGCAGCGTCCCCATGCGGCCGTCGGCGCTTATCCAGCCGTGCGTGCCGTCGTCATCCACGGGATCGATATCCACGAGGCTCCCGTCCGCCAGCTTGTAGGTGCCCACGTGGCAGTCCGGGGCCCCCGCCGCGAGCACGATGGAAGGCAGGGTGGACAATGCCAGCAGCAGGGCGGATATCTTCAACACGTTCATGTTCATGGTGACACCTCGATACGTAGTTCCTTGGCACCCTTCCAAAGCACTTCGGGGCCGATCTCAGCGAGACGTTGCACTCCGCCCTCGATGGTCAGGACCAGGTTGCCTTCCAGCGGACCGTCCTTGCAGGCAAAGCGATTGACGCCGTAAGGGATGAATAGCTCAGGCACGCTACGCTCCCCGGCGTAGAGCAATACCTGACCCGGAGCAGGGTCTGCGGTGGCGCTCTCCCACGGAAGCACAAGGTCCGGTGGGACGCTAGCTGTGAGCGGGACCCACAAGGCTTCGCCACTCCAACGGGCATGGATCACTTGGCCCACATAGGGCAGCAGACCCAACAGGTAATCGCAGGAACGGGGCGCCAGGTCCCGCCGCAGCCGCGCGGTGAAGTGCTCGGCACCGATATTGAGGGTCAATTTGTCGGAGGCCATACCCATGAATCCGATGATCCGGTGCTGCCTACTCTACCGGCGGCATCGGGCCGCGTATTGGACGGATTCAAGCTGCGACGATTTACCCGGGTTTTGCCTGGAACCGCCGTCCGGTGCTATGGTCCCACCAGGTACGGAGAGCCAGGATGTTGCGGGAATTCAGCGGCGCCACCATCAGAAGGACCCTCGATCGCAGCCGCGCCGAGGTGCCCGAGCACGCCCATGACTGGCCGCTCTTGTCGCTGTTCGTGATCGGCGCGTATTCGAACCAGACGGAGATCGGCGAGCGTTCCATCTCCGGCCCTTCCGCGGTCTTCTATTCCGCCGGTGCGGCCCACCGCAACGTCGCGGGTCCCGATGGATTCGAGCAGATCGAGATCGAATTCGATCCGGCCTGGCTTCGAAGTGTCCGGCTCCCCGAGGGTCCGGTCTTGCGCTGGATGGGCGGCCGTGGCGGCGCCGGAGCCCGGGCGCTCGTGAAGGTCTGCGACCAGGGCTTGTCCGAAGCGCATCTGCTGGCGGCGTTGCGGCGCTTCCTGGAGACCGTGCCCGCGAGATCGGATCTTGAACGCCCGACATGGCTCGACGGCGTCACCCGGCGCTTCAAAGATGATCCGGCGCGGAAAGTCTCGGACCTGGCGCGCGAAGCCGGGCTGCATCCCTCCTGGCTTGGCACGGCTTACCGGCGCGCAGCCGGCGAAGGACTGCTGGACGCCGCCGCGCGTTTCCGCGTCGAACACGCGACCCGGTTGCTGCGCGAGACCGACCTGGCGTTCTCAAGCATCGCGGCGGACGCTGGCTTCTGCGACCAGAGCCACATGATCCGCACTTTCCACCGGGTGCTGGGACGCCTGCCGTCGGCAGTGCGGGAAGATAGGCAGCATTTCAGGCAGAACTTCTAGCCAGTCCGATCAGATACCAAGTGATGCCCAAATTCTCATGGACGCGACTCCTGTCGATAGACGCGCCATAGACCTGCCGGATGGCTGAAACTGCCGGGGTCTTAACTTAATGATGCCCTGGTCCACTGCCAGTCCCCGGCCGGCTTCAACCCACCTTGTGGCTGGGGGCTACAGGATTTATGAAGCTTGGCATCGTCGATGTAGACTCGGTGGTCCATGCACTTGGCACAACGTACAGACTTGGAGCCTCCCGCTATCCATGCGCAGCGCAGCGCGGGTGGAGTTACCACCGTATTGCTCACGGGTCACTGGACGCTCCGCGGGATCGCACATCAGTCCGAACAGCTGATGCAGGAACTGCGTGTCTACACGCCAAACCCCGAAGTACGCTGGAATCTGAGCACCATAGCTGCGCTCGATAGCGTTGGCGCATTCGTCCTTTGGAGCGCCTCCGACGGCCAGAAGCCGCAGCACATCGAGGTGCGTGCTGAACACTTACCCTTGTTCCGCCGCTGGACTGAGCGTCAGATCCCACAAGAACCGACGCCGGCGTCGAGTCACGTCGATCCATTGGCATATATCGCGCGGGTCGGCCGGCATACGATCGAACATGGCGCGGATTTTGTCAGTCTCGTGGGGCAGTTCGTCCTCGATTGCGGCCTGTTGCTACGCAATCCTGCGGCCACGCCCTGGCGCGATATCTCTGCAAACATCTTTCACGCGGGTGTACAGGCGCTCGGGATAGTCGCCCTGGTGGGGTTCCTGACGGGCGTCGTCGTGAGTTACCTGTCGTCCCTGGAACTGCGTAGCTACGGCGCAGGTAATTTCATCGTGATCGTCTCCGGCATCGGCATCCTACGTGAGTTGGGACCAGTGCTGACCGCGGTGCTGGTGGCGGGCCGGTCGGGCTCCGCTATGGCAGCGCAGTTGGGCGTGATGCGGGTCACCCAGGAGATGGATGCCTTGGCGGCGATGGGCGTGTCCCAGAGCTTGCGCCTGGTCCTGCCAAAGATAGTGGCGATGGTACTGGTGATGCCGTTGCTGATAGTGTGGAGCGACGTGCTTGCGATATTCGGCAGCATGTGTGCTGCGCGAGCCACGCTGGACATGGGATTCGTACGATTCCTGACCGTGTTCCCGAACGCTGTACCACTCAGCAATTTCTGGCTGGGTGTCGGCAAGGGTGCTGTCTTTGGGCTGCTGATCGCCCTGGTGGCCTGTCACTATGGATTGCGCATCAGACCCAACACGGAGAGCCTGGGCCGGGAAACCACCAACGCGGTGGTGACTGCCATCACGCTGGCTATACTTGCCGATGCTGTGTTTGCAATCCTGTTCAGGAGCGTGGGTCTGCCATGAGCGCGGAATCCGTCATCCGGTTGGAACATGTGGGGACGCGTTTCGGCGACCAAGTCGTCCATCGCGACATCAACCTGAACGTGAACCGCGGCCAGATCTTGGGAATCGTGGGCAGGTCCGGCAGCGGCAAGACCACCCTCATGCGCGAGATGATCGGCCTGCATCGGCCCTCGGAAGGCAGTGTTTACCTCTTCGATCGCGCGCTGGCGGCCCTGGAACCTGAGGAGTTGGCCTCGCTGCATCAGCGCTGCGGCATGCTGTTCCAGGGTGGGGCCTTGTTCAGCTCCTTCAACGTGTTCGAGAACATCGCTTTCCCGCTGCGCGAATCCCGCTTCGTGAATGAGAGCCTCGTGCGCAGGCTGGTATGCATGAAGCTCGGCATGGTGGGCCTCAACCGGGAAGCGGCGTCGGCACTTCCGGCGGAGTTGTCGGGAGGCATGGTCAAGCGTGCGGCACTAGCGCGTGCGCTGGCCCTCGAACCCGAGCTACTGCTCTTGGATGAGCCTACCTCCGGGCTCGACCCACTCGCCAGCGAGGAATTCATAAAGCTGCTCTCGACCCTGCATCAGGAGCTGCGCTTCACCCTGGTGATGGTCACCCATGACTTGGATGTGATGCATGACCTCTGCGACGTACTTGCGGTATTGGCCGATGGACGACTGCTGGCATCGGGCTCCCCTGCCGAGGTGCGGGAGTCGCGCGAACCGCTGGTGCGCGAGTTCTTCCATGGCGCACATGCCGAACGCGTGTTTGCCAACACCACGGAAGGCGCCTCATGAACAACCGCGCCTACGCTCTATTGACGGGACTCTTCGTAGTATCGCTGATAGCCGCAGTTGTCGTCGTCGGAATATGGATGAGCGGATCCCATGCACAGACACGCCCTTACATCGTCGTCACGACCGGCAATGTGATCGGACTACAGCCCCAGTCACAGATCCTGTTCCGCGGCATCGCTTCGGGTGTGGTCAGTAAAATCGCCCTTGATCCGGCCGATTCTGAGAATATCCTCATCTATCTGGAAGTGGATAAAGCCGTCCCGGTTACTCGCGATACCTATGCGACCCTGAGGCTGCAAGGCATAACAGGTCTCTCGCAGTTGGAGCTTGATAACTCTCCGGGGCCGACCTCGAAACAACCTCTTCCGACCAGCACAGATGCCCCTGGACGCATCCCCATGCGCCCATCCTTGCTCGATCGATTGACCGATTCAGGCGCGACGCTGATGGCGCAGCTCGACAAGGCTGCGACCGGCCTCAGTGATCTGCTCAGCACTGATAACCGCGATCACATGGCTCGCTTGCTCGCCCAAGCGGACGCTTCCTCCGCGATGCTGGTGAAGCTCGAGAATGACCTCGACGAGACCGCCCGTCGCCTGCCCGCCCTTAGCAAGCAAAGCGAAGCGACATTATCGGAGATCCAGCATGCAGCAGCGAACGTGAGTACTCTCAGTCAGAACCTGAATCGACTGGCGGGTTCCGGCCAAGCGACAGGGGCTCAACTCGATGCGGCACTCGCGCAGATCACCCAGACCGCCGCGGACATCCACCGACTCTCTGAGAACCTGCGCGCCGATCCGCAGCAACTGCTGTTAGGTGCTGCTCGGCCTGCACCTGGACCCGGAGAACCGGGATACAAAGGGCCAAATCGATGAGGCGGCTGATAAGCCTGTTGGCAATCTGCGGGGTGTTCTCTGCGCTCGCAGCCTGCAATGTGCTGCCGGCCCAAGCACAGTTGCCGCAGTTGCATGACTTCGGTCCGCTACCGGTATCCGACAGCGGCGATCCGGTCTCACCAGTCCTGGTCGGTCAAGTCACAGCCTCGACGTGGCTTTCGGACAATACGATCCACTACCGCCTTCTCTATAGTGAGCCAACCACCTTCAGGAGTTACGCCGACAACCGTTGGGTATCATCACCCGCGGAATTACTGGATGCCGGACTACGGACCATGTTGCCGCCTGGCTCCATAGGTAAATCCGGCGACTTCTACCTGCTGGATACACAACTACTGGAATTTGAACAAGAATTCAGTTCCCCACGGGATGCAAAGGTTCAACTGGTCTTGCATGCATCGATACGGCGTGCGAGCACTGGTCAAGTTGTCGCGCAGCGGCGATTCGAGATGGAGCAGGTTTCAACCCCTGACGTACAGGGAGCCGTCACTGGATCAGCTCAGCTTGCTCAGAAAATGGAACGCACGGTTGCCGACTGGGCAAACAACCGGGTCAGTAGCCTTCCTTGACCAGGTTCAACGAGAACCTGGTGTTTGCATCCTGGAACTTCCAGGTGCGCCTCCCCGCGCCGGCGCTCGGTGCCGAAGCTTCGCTTCAGCGCCTCACCCGGAGGTGGGCGAGGCCGCAGGCCGAGCGGATGACCGGGATGGTCACCCCGGGAAGGCGAGCATCGCAGGGCTCGAGTGGTTCGATTCCACCGTCAATTTTTTGACAGCGGAAATAGCGCTAAGGGGTTAAATTTCAACTTGAGTGATGGTGGCCAGAGGTGGGCGAGGCCGTAGGCTGAGCGGGCAGCCAGGGGATGGCTGCCCCGGAAAGCCAGGCAATGCAGGAGCAATTGCCTGGCGTGCGAACCACCGACGAAATCAATCGGCGTTCGATTCCACCAGCGAAATTACCGGTCGGGTAAAAAGCCTTATCGACGTGAAATTGATCTACAGAGGTATGGTGGCCAGAGGTGGAATCGAACCACCGACACGCGGATTTTCAGTCCGCTGCTCTACCAACTGAGCTACCTGGCCTTGGACGTGCTTTTTGACTGTTTTGACGGGAAAACAGGCATCGAAGGGCGGCTATTAGACCGTCGAAACCCGGCCCGGTCAAGGGCTTTCTGTCCATTTTGACACGAGTCAGGTCCGCCACTACCCTGCTTCTGGTACTTCATGAACACCCAGATCCGCCCCATGGCCAAGCCGCACGACGCGGCGGCACCGGAAAGACGCTACGCCGCGGTGCGTGCGCTCACGGAGGAGTTGTGCCGGAGTTTAGGGCCGGAGGACGCGGCGCTGCAGAGCATGGCGGACGCCAGCCCCGCCAAGTGGCACCTGGCCCATACCAGCTGGTTCTTCGAGACCTTCCTGCTTGGACCCAGGCTGGCGAACTATCGCGCCTTCCATCCAGACTTCACTTACCTCTTTAACTCGTATTACAACGGCGTGGGTGGGATGCACCCGCGTCCGCAACGCGGCCTACTGTCCCGGCCGACGCTAGCGGAGGTGCTTAGCTATAGGCAGTACGTGGATCGCCATATGCAGAGCCTGCTGCGTGCCGAGGGCAGCGGTACCGATGCAGCGCTGGGCGCGCTCCTTGACCTGGGTCTCAACCACGAGCAGCAGCATCAAGAGCTGTTGCTCATGGACATCAAACACCTGTTTTCCCTGAATCCTCTCAAACCCGCCTGGCGCCCCCTGCGCCGTGTGCCGGCGTCGCCCGCGGTGCTGCTGAAATACCTGCCGCGCCCCGCCGGTCCAGTATCCATCGGCCACAGCGGCCAAGGGTTCGGCTTCGACAATGAGACGCCGCGTCATCCGCAACTGGTCCCTGCGCACGCCGTGGCGAACCGCGCGGTGACCAATGCCGAATACCGCGAGTTCATCCAGGACGGCGGCTATCTCAATGCCGCCTTATGGATGTCGGACGGCTGGATCACGGCGCAGCGCGAAGGCTGGCGGGGTCCGCTGTATTGGGACGATGACTTGAGCAGCAACAGCGAATTCACCCTGGCCGGTTCACGCGAGATCGCGCCGCATGCCCCGGTCTGCCACGTGAGCTGGTACGAGGCGGATGCCTTCACCCGCTGGGCCGGAGCGCGCCTGCCCACGGAAGCGGAGTGGGAAAGCCTGGCGGCGGAACAACCGTCCGCCGGCAACTTCCTGGATGCGGGCCTCTTGCAACCGGCGCCCGCCGCCGATGGCAGCCTGCAGATGTTCGGCGACGTGTGGGAATGGACCGCGAGCCCCTACACGCCCTACCCCAGTTTCAAGCCTCTCGCAGGCTCGCTCGGCGAATACAACGGCAAGTTCATGGCCAACCAGATGGTGCTGAAGGGCGGCGCCTGCGTGAGCCCGGCGGATCACCTGCGTGCGAGTTACCGCAACTTCTTCTATCCCCAGCAGCGCTGGCAGTTCGGCGGCTTCAGGCTCGCCAAGGACGCATGATGCAGACTTCCGAGATCCTCTCCGTCATCCTGCGCGACTATCACCCGCGCCTCGATGAGATGGCCGATGAGGTGGTGGCGGGCTTGAACGAGCGGCAGAAGACCCTGCCCTGCAAGTATTTCTACGATGCCGAAGGTTCGCTGCTGTTCGATGCCATCTGCGGACTCCCCGAGTATTACCTGACCCGCACCGAGCTCGGCATCATGGAGACCCATCTCGGCGCCATGGCGGCCGCCCTGGGCGAGCGCGTGATGCTGGTGGAACCCGGCAGCGGCAGCAGCGTGAAGACGCGCCTGTTGCTGGAGCATCTCACCGGGCCCGTGGCCTACGTGCCGGTGGACATCTCCCGCGAGCACCTCGTCAACGCCGCCGACCGTCTGAACCGGCAATATCCCCTGCTGGAAGTGCTGCCGGTCTGCGCCGATTTCAACCAGGCCTTCGAGGTGCCGGTGCCGGCGCGTCCGGCGGCGCGCACCGCTGTGTATTTTCCCGGTTCCACCCTCGGCAACTTCCCGCCCAGTGAAGCCGCGACGCTGCTGCGGCACATGCGGCAGCTGGCCGGTCCCGGCGGCGCGTTGCTGGTGGGCATCGATCTTCGCAAGGACAAGGCGGTGCTGGAGCGGGCCTACGACGATGCGGCCGGCGTCACCGCCCGCTTCAACCTGAACCTGCTCATCCGCATCAACCGGGAGTTGGACGCGGACTTCGACCTCGCCCGCTTCCACCATCGCGCGCTGTTCAACGAACAAGAGGGCTGCATCGAGATGCACCTGGTCAGCACCAGCAAGCAGACGGTGCGTGTGGCCGGTGAGCGCTTCGAATTCCGCGCCGGGGAACACATCCTGAGCGAGCGCTCCTACAAGCACACGCCGGAGGGCTTCGCCGCCCTGGCAGCGCGCGCGGGCCTCAAGATCGAACAGCAGTGGACGGATGACCGGCGCTATTTCTGCGTCGCGTACCTGACGCCGGCAGACGCTTAAGTTTCAGGGGGCTGATAGCCCTCAGGCTTCTCGGCACCGCCGCCGAAGAAGAATTTTTCCATCTCGGCTTCGAGAAACTTCCGCGACTTCGGCTCGATCAC
This sequence comes from Gammaproteobacteria bacterium, assembly GCA_036271575.1. Taxonomy (GTDB): domain Bacteria; phylum Pseudomonadota; class Gammaproteobacteria; order Natronospirales; family REEB76; genus DASUBN01. Next base: position 20,533 of record DATBAJ010000076.1, on the reverse strand, counting down.
GGAGAGCCGGTACTCGTTGATGAGCATGGTCTGGTGACGCAGCCATTGCTGCCAACCCTGCTGTGAGACCTGCTCATGGATGCGCTGGCCGAGCGCACCGGGATACGGCGGCCGCGGCAGCCCCGGCAGCTCCTGCTTCAGCAATACGCATTGCACCATCTGCGTCATCTCATCCTCCGTTCAGGTGGCCAGGCTCTCGAGCAGCCTTTTCACGGGTGCCGCGAGGCCGAGCTTTGGCGTCAGCCCCAAGGGTTGCCAGCGTGTGGTACCCGCGTCCGCCACCGCTGCGGCGCCGGAGAGTCGCACTTCTAGAGGCGAGATGTCCAGGTGGAAGTGACTGAAGGTATGTCGCAACTCGGCGTGAGCCTTGAGGCTGCGCGGTACCGTACCGAAGCGTGCGCGGCACCAGCCCGCCAGGTCCGCGTCAGGGGCGAGTTCCGGGAAACCCCATAGGCCACCCCAGATGCCCGCCGGCGGCCGCTTCTCCAGCAACACGGCTCCACCCGCTATCAGCATCAGCATGCGTGTGCGCCGTACCGGCATGGCCTTGCGCGGCTTCGGCCCCGGGTAGCGCGCTTGGCTGCCCTGGAGGCGTGCCCTGCAGTCGGCGGCCACCGGACATTCCGTGCAGCGCGGTGCGCTGCGGGTGCACAGCGTTGCGCCGAAATCCATGATGGCCTGGGTGTAGTCCGCGACGCGCGTCTTCGGCGTGCGGGCCTCCGCCAGGGTCCAGAGCTTCGCTTCCACGCGCTGGTTGCCGGGCCAACCGGCGACAGCGCCGTGCCGCGCGAGCACGCGCTTCACGTTGCCGTCGAGGATGGGATGCCGCTGGTCCGCGGCGAGCGCGAGGATCGCGCCGGCGGTGGAGCGGCCGATGCCGGGCAGCGCCTGCACCGAATCCATATCGCGCGGGAAACGCCCAGCATGCCGGTCGCGGATCGCTTGCGCCGCCTGCTGCAGGTTGCGCGCCCGCGCGTAGTAACCAAGCCCGGTCCAGAGATGCAGCACCTCGTCCTGCGGCGCATCGGCCAGGGACTGCAGGTCCGGGAACCGCGCCATGAAGCGCGCGTAGTAGGGGATCACGGTCGCCACCTGGGTCTGCTGCAGCATGATCTCGGAGATCCAGACCCGGTAAGGCGTGCGCCGCTTCTGCCAGGGCAAGTCATGCCTGCCATGCTTCGCATGCCAGGCAAGCAGCCGCGCGGCGAAACTCTTGCGAGCCACCGTGCTAGTGCTGCGTCTTGTCCGGGTCTGCGGCATGGTCCTCGCTGTTCTCCAACGGCGGCAGATGCGCCCGCTCCCGCGCCAGTTTCTCCACCCCGGCGGCGGAACGCCGGCCTTCCGTTTTCAGACTGCGCTCCACCAGGAGCGGCCCCAGGAGCGGCGGCACCCAGAAGCCGGGCTGCAGGCGGATCTGCCAGTGCAGCAGCGTGCCTTCCCCCTCCGCCTCCATGTGCAGGCTGGCGCTGCCGGATCTCACGTTGTCGCTCTTCTCCGGCAGCACCGTCGAGCTGATGTCAGCCGGCGGGGCCTGGCTCACCTTCTGCATCTCCTTCACGTGACGGCAGAAGAACAGCGCGCAGAAGCGGGTATCGGTATAGACCAGGGCGTCGGCTGCATCCAGCTGCTGCACCCGGCGGCTCTCCACGATGCTGCCCGAGATACGCGTGAAATGCTCGTAGTCGGTGAGCACCGCGAACACCGCCTGGGGCGGCGCCGCGAGGAAGATCAAGGCCTTCACCTCGTAACTGTCGCCGTCGCGCGACACATCCAGCGTACGGAAATCCACGGCGCCGGCCCCGGATGCGAAACCGGCGAGGGCGAGCCCGAGGATCAATACACGCGACATAAGACGCTTATGCAGAGGACGTACCTTACGAAGTATCTCCTCTGGAACGGGCTTATTCCCCGCCCTGCCCGGCGACGGCCTTCGGTTTGCCGACGCCGCTCAGGTCCGGCTGTACTTTCAGGTTCCCCAGCGCACCGGTCACGTGCAACCCCAGGTTGGCACCCTTGAGGCCGGAGGCTGAGGCACCGCCGGGCGGCGTACCCGTGACCCGGCCTTTCAGACTGTAGTCCACTGTCAGGTCCGTGAGATCCAGCTTGCCGGCACCGGAGAGGGCCAAGGCCGGCAGGGCGGCGCTGACGCCGCGATCGGACATCATGCCGCGGCTGATAGTGCTGCTGCCGCGCACGTCGCTGAATTCGGTGTGGGCTGCGGCGGGTGCCGGCGGTGTGCGGCCCTGGTCGCGCGCGTAGGCGTGGACGATGGCGTCCCACACGTTGACGCCCTGCAGGTCGCCGCCCTTCACCTCATAGGTGATGCGGCCTGTCACGGTATGACGCATCTCGCCGACCACGCGACCCTGGGCGCGCACCGCGGCGGTCAGGTCCACTGACCCGGAGAACTTGCCGGTCTTGAACAGATCCTGCGCCAGTCCCGCGATCTGCACGCCGTGCAGGGTCACGGTCTCGCTGACGATGGGCTGGTCGCCGTTGGCCTCGCGTGCGTCGACGCTCAACTCGCCATCGGCGCTGCCGCCATAGACCGATGCGCTGAACGGTTTGACGTTGACCAGGCCGTCCTGTGCATCCAGCGCCATGCTCAGGTCCCCGAGCTTGGCGCCCAACAGGGTGAAGCTGCCCACGTGCAGCCGGCCATGCACGTTCAGCACGCGCAGGGTGCGCAGCGGCAGGCCCACCTTATCGAGGTCGATCTCCTCACGCGGCTTGTCGGGCGTGCCGAGTTGCTGCGGCGGGAGATAGCGGTCGGCATCGAGCTTGTCCACGTCCAGGTCGAAGCCGATGGCACGGGCCTTGAAGTCCTTGATGGCCGCGCTGCCCGTCATGTGGGTGTCGTCGAGGGTGAAGTCCATGCTGTTCAAGGCCAGCGAGGAGGAACCGGCGACGAAGCCGAAACTGCCGAAGGCGGCGCTGAAGGTGCCGGCATCGCGGGCGGTGGCGAGGTCCGGGTGGCCGAGCGACTTCAGGAGATCGCGCGGCGAGAAGCGCGCCAGCTTGGCGCTGCCGGTGAAATTCGCATCCTTGCCGATGTTGCTGCCCTGCGCTTCGAGTTGCAGGTTCACGCCATAAGCACCTGCGGTGAGGCCGTTTACAGCCAAGCTGCCTTGCTCGGCGTTGAACGCCACGTGCTGCCAGTGCAGCGAAGCCTTCACCTGCCCGCCCGGGACCGCGTCGCCCTGGGCCTGCATGTCGAGCTTGGCGTCATCGGCGGTATACAGCCGGTGTTCCAGGTCGGCGATGGCCGTGCCGCTGAAATCCACGTGGCCCTGCACCGCGGGGTTGGTGCCGGTGAAATCGAAACCCGACTCCATGGAGAGCGGCTTGGCGGAGGCGAAGGCGCCGAGCTTGAGGCTGAAGTCGCTGATGGTGTACTGCTGGTGTTTCTCGGCGTCGGTCCAGCGCACCTGGCTGTCGGTGACGGCGACACCGGCGACGCTCAAGTCGATGTTGCTGCCGCTGCCGCCTTCGCTCCTGGCCGGCGCATGCGCCAGATGCTCGCTGATGTCCTGCCAGTTGTCGTGGCCGTCGGCGTCCTTCTCCAGATCCAGGTTCAGGCCGTCGAGCTTGACCTCGCCCACCTCGACCTCGTGGTGCAGCAGCGGCCAGAAGCGCACGTGCACATCGGTCTCGTTGATGGAGGCGAACGGCACGCTGCTGAAGCCCTTGGCGTTGGACAGCTCGGCGGGGCCGATCTGCATGCCGAGCCAGGGGAAGACCGAGAGCTTGATGTCGCCCTGGATGACGAGTTCACGGCCGGTCTTTTCCTTGACCAGCTTGGCGATCTCATCCTTGAAGCTGTTGGGATTGAGGATGAAGGGCAGTGCCACCGCCAGCAGGATGACCACCAGCACGAGGATTCCCAGGACGATGCCGGTGATCTTCAGCGCTTTCTTCATTGCCTTGAGTTGCCTGTCCCTCTGGCGCATTGCGGTGCGCGCGATGAAGGCCGACGGGATGGGCCCATCGGGCGTATGACAGGCATGTTATCAGCTTAGGCCCAGGCGGGCCTAGCGCGCCGCCGGTACCCCGGACCCGTGTTGGGCGGCAGCCGGTTGGGCGCGGCGGGTGGTCTCTTGCTCCAGGCAGCGGCGGAATGCTTCCACGTCCATGGCCCGGCCGGTCAGATAGCCCTGCATGCGGTCGCAACCGTGCACCTCGAGGAAGGCGCGCTGGGCCTCATGCTCGACACCCTCGGCCAGCACCTGCATGCCGAGGTTGTGGGCCAGGCGGATCACAGTATCGGTGATGGCGGCATCCGCCGGCGATTGGGTGACGCCGGTGATGAAGGATTTGTCCACCTTCAGCTCATCCACGGGGAAGCGCTTCAGGTAGGCCAGCGACGAGTAACCGGTGCCGAAGTCGTCGAGCGCGATCTTGACGCGGATGTCCTTGAGCCGGCGCAGCATGCGTTCGGCGTCGGCGGGATCGCGCATCAACAGCGTCTCGGTGATCTCGAGAGTGATGGCGTCGGCGGCGATGCCGTGACGTTTCAAGGTCGCCTCGATGCGTTCCGCGAGATCCGGTTGCGTGAACTGGCGCGCCGAGATGTTCACCGCGATGCGTACCGGCTCGGCACCTGCCGCCCGCAGCCGGTTTATGTCCTGGCACACACGGTCCAGTACCCAGTCACCCACCGACAGGATCAGGCCGGTCTCCTCCAGGAGCGGGATGAACTCGGCCGGCGAGACCTCGCCCTGCCCGGCGCTGTCCCAGCGCAGCAGGGCCTCAGCGCCATTCAGGGTGCCGGAGGCGACGTCGAACTGCGGCTGGTAGTGGACCTCGAACTCGCCGCGCTCCAGCGCATGCCGCAGCTCGCCCAACAAGGCGACGCGACGCGCCGCCGGGGCGTTCATGGCGGCGTCGAAGAACAGGAAGTTATTGCGGCCGCGCTGCTTGGCGCGGTGCAGGGCCACGTCCGCGTGCTTGAACAAGGTATCGGAATCGTTGCCATCGAGCGGCCCGACGCTGACGCCGAGGCTCGCGGTGAGGAACACGGTGCGGCCGTCGATGTCGAGGGGCTGAGTGATGCCTTCCAGCAGCGCTTTCACGGTGCCCGGCAGGCCGTCCTCGCGCTCCAACCCGGCCAGCAGCATGCCGAACTCATCGCCGCCGACGCGCGCCAGCATGGACGACCCATCCAGTTCCAGGGCGAGGCGTGCCGCCACCGCCTTGATGCAGCGGTTGCCGAACTCATAACCCAAGGTGTCGTTGATCTGCTTCATGCTGTCCAGGTTGAACAGCAGCAAGGCGGTCATGTGCCCGCTGTCCTTGAGCAGCACTTCATCCAGGTAATCCAGCAGCAGCGAACGGTGCGGCAGGCCGGTGAGCCCGTCGTAGTTGGTCATGCGCTCGATGGTGAGTTCCGCCTGGTTCTTCTCGATGGCGATGCGCGCGATGTGGGCGAAGCGCTCCATGAGCGCCGCATCCTGCGGCGCCGGTCGGGCCGGTTCGTGGGAATAGGCGGCGAAGGTGCCGAGCAGCTTGCCGCGCTGCGACAGGATCGGCAGCGACCAGCCGGAGCGCAAGCCGAGCGAGAGCGCCGCCTTGCCTGAATCGCCCCAGCGGTGCTCGGTGGCGAAATCCTCCACCAGCACCGGCTGCTTGCTCCAAGCGGCGACGCCGCAGGGATTGGAGTCAGCGCTGACCGGCGTGGCGGCGGCGTGTGCGGCATAGGCGGGCGGCAGATTGGGGGCCGCGGCCACGTCCAGGCGATCACCCGCCTCATTGGCGAGCAAGACGGCATAAAGGGTATGACGGCGGGAATGGCGTTCACAGAGGCGGGCGATCTCTTCCAGCACCGGCTTGAGTTCGGCACCGGCCGCCATGCGCTCGAACACGCGCTGCTCGCCTTCCAGCAAGGAAGCGTCCGCTACCACGTCGGCGGCTGAAGACGAGCCGAACGGCCCGTTGGAGACGGATATCGACCTGCGATCCATGCCCTGCGTCCCTGTATCCAACGCCCAGCTTCCCGGCTAGACGGCGATCCGCTCCAGGAGCGGCATCAACTCATGATAGAGATCGGTCTTGACCAGGTAGGCATCCGCGCCTGCCTGCATCGCCTTATCACGATACTCCGGTTCAGCATGGAAGGACATGACCACCACCTTGGGGGGCTTGGGGCCGGCCTTGAGCTTGCGGGTGACGGTGGCACCGTCCATGTCCGGCATGCTGAAGTCCACCAACACCAGGTCCGGGGCATGTTCCTCGGCAAGCTTGAGGCCCTCGCCGCCCGTGTGGGCGCGGCCGATGATCTCGACTCCACTATAAGTGCGCAGCAGGGTCGCCAGCGCGGCCAACAACGGCGGGTAATCATCCACGAGGATCGTGCGCATCGGTTTCTTGCCCTTTGTTTCCATGATATGCCTCCCGAACATCCCGAGCCTTCGTGGGTACATCCTTGAAGTGCGAGATCCCTCATTGGTCCGCCTGGAGGCTCCGGGTACGGTGCAACTTTGCGCGCACCGATGCCCCAAGGGCATTGGGGCATCCCTGATTAGGTCTCAGGGATTCCCTGAGATGCGGGAGACGAAGGGCTTTAGTGGCGCGGGGTTTCACGGCATGCCCGGCGGACCCCCGTCCGGTGGAGGTGGTCGGCGCAGATCCGCCCTAGCGGCCCAGCAGGGCGGGGGGAACTGTACTAGTCGGCGGTGATCAGGCCCTTCTTCAAAGCGTAGCGGATGAGCCCGGCGATGTCGTGGATATCCAGGCGCTCCATGAGCTGCGCCCTGTGCGTCTCCACGGTCTTGACCGACAAGTGCAGGGTCTCAGCGATGTCGCGGGTGCCCTTGCCCTCGGCGATGAGTTGCAGGATCTCGCGCTGGCGCGGTGTCAGGAGGTCGAGACCGGTCGGACCGCCGCGCAGGAAGTTATCCACCACCTGCCGCGAGATGGCGGGACTGAGATAGAACTGGCCCATGGAGACGGACTTCAGCGCCATCTCCAGTTCCGCGGTGGCGGCGTCCTTGAGCAGGTAACCGGAAGCGCCGGCCTTCAGCGCCTGCGCCACATATTCCTCGCTCGCGTGCATGGACAGGATGATGATCTTGACCTTGGGATGGATGCCGTGGATGCGCTCCGCCGACTCCAGGCCGTTCAGACCCGGCATGGCGATGTCCATGAGCACGATGTCCGGCTGCAGGTCACGCACCAGGCGCAGCGCCTGACGGCCGTCAGCGGCTTCCGCCACCACCTCCATCTCCGGCAGGCGCGCGATCAGCGAGGTCAGCCCCGCCCGCACCAGGGTGTGGTCATCTGCGATCAGGATACGCATGTCGCATCACTCCTTGTGAAACTCTGGCTAGCGTTCCGTCGCAGGTAACGATACCCGCAACTGCGTGCCTTGTCCCGGCGCCGATTCGAGGACGATCCCGCCACCCGCGAGCCGCACCCGTTCCTGCATCCCCAAGAGCCCCAGGCTCTTGCCGGACATCGCGCGACGGCGCGCAGCTTCGGAATCGAAACCTACGCCATCGTCCTTCATGCTCAGATCCAACTTACCCGCTGCATGGCGCAAAGTGACCTGCACGTGCCCAGCTTGCGCGTGCCGCAGCACATTAGATAGCGCTTCCTGGAACACCCGGAACAGCGTGATCTCCGCCATGTCGTCGAACCGCGGCAGATCCTCCGGCAAGTCGAACACGACTTGCAGGCTGCCTCCTGCGATGCGGGTACGCACGCACCAGCGCAGCGCGGCCACCACACCCAGGTCGTCAAGCACCGAGGGATGCAAGTCCAGGGACATCTGTCGCACCTTGGACAAAAGTTCGGCGATGATGGCGGCAGTGTCGGTGAGGCGTTGGGCCAAGGGCCCGCCTTCCGCTTGTTGCTCCAGGTCACGCAGGTTTATGCGCGTGGCGGTCAGGGATTGGCCCACCTCATCGTGCAACTCGCGGGCGATGGCGCGCCGCTCGGTCTCCTGGGCTTCGCTCAGGCGCCGCGACATCTCGCGCAGCTCGTCCAGGCTGCGCTTGCGCTCGGTGATGTCGTGGCTGATGACCTGTATCGAACCATCAGCCAGTCGGTGGGAACTGGCTTCGACCGGGATCGGATGGCCATCCTTGTGGCGCATGACCCGCTCGACGCGCAGGGTCTCGAGGGGCTGGAGCGCGTCCATCCGCGCCGATGTGCCGGGATCGGAGTCATGGATCAAGGCGGCCGAATTGCTCCGCAGCAGTTCCTCGCGCGTGTAGCCCAGCAATGCACAACCGGCATCGTTGACGAACACCATCCGTCCGTCTGCCTTGCGCAGCCAGATGGCATCGGCTGCCTGCTCCACCAGATCCTGATAGCGTTGCTCGCTCTCGGCATGGGCTTGTTCAGCGATGTGCCGCTCGGTGACATCCTGCACCGTGGTCTGGATGTCGCCGTTGCGCAGCCGCTTGGCGCTCACTTCCACATAGATCACGCCGCCATCCTGGCGCCGCATGCGCTTGTGCAGGTGCAGATGGCCGCCGTGACCGAGTTGCTGGATCTGCTGGAGGGTCTCTGCGTCGTCCGGGTGCACCACGTCCTTGATGTTCAAGCGCAGCAGTTCTTCGCGCGGGTAACCCAGCATGCGGCAGAAAATCTCGTTGACGAACACGAGAGCGCCGTTGGGCCTGCGGACCGTGATGCCCTCCAGGGCCTGGTCCACCAACTCGGCATAACGGCGCTCGCTCTCATCGCGGGCCTTCTGGATGTTCTTGCGATGGCTGATGTCCAGCAGGAAGGATTGGAAGTTGCCGTTCCTGAGGCGCTGGGTCACGTACTCCACTTCCAGCAGTGAGCCATCCTTGCGCTTGAGGAAGGTCTCGATGTGTATGGATTCACCCGGCTGGAGCCGCTGTACCCGCTCGATCACGCCCTGGTCCACCACCAGGTCCTTGGCACTGAGCCCGAGCAACTCCTCGCGGCTGTAGCCGGTCATCTTGCGGTAGGCCTCATTCACCAGGATCAGCTGGCCGTCCGGCCGGCGGATCACGAAACCGCTGATGGCCTGTTCCACCGCCTCCATATACCGCTGCTCGCTCTCCTGCAGTTGTGCGTCGGAGCGCTTCTGCATCAGGTCGCGCACCTCGCGCTCCAGGCGGTTGATGCGCCAGCCCATGAGCAGCGCCAGCAGCGTGACGCAGAAGCAGATGAAGGAGACCGACGCGGCGCTGGCATAAGCCGGCGCCACCAAGCCAGCGGACACCACGTAGCCGCGAATCACCGTCAGGGACAAGAGCAGCACCAGCGCCAGGGGGATGGCCACGCGCACGATGCGACTGCCGATGCCGTCGCCCCGCAGTACCGCCAAGGCACCGCCGCCGCTGCGTCGCGCGACCACGACGGTCACGAACATCAGGAAGCAGATGAAGGTGGGCGGCGCCATGTGGATGGCGCTGGACTCGCCGAAGGCCGACGCGCTGAACAGGTAACCCAACAGCATCACCAGCACGAAATCGGCGAACAGCAGCGCGAGCGCGTCGGCTGCGATACTGAGCGGACCGCGGTACGTCCCCATCAGGGGTAGGGACAGGCCCAGCACCAGCAGGCCCAGCGCACTCTGGGACGATATGAGGCCGGGGCTCTGGTTGACGATCGACGTCGGGCCGGCGTCCGGCAAGAGCCCGGCAAGCACCGCGGCGCTCAGCAGCACCAGCACGGCGCAGCATGCCCGCAAGAACCAAGCGCGCCAGTGCACAGTGGCCGGAGATGCCCAGACGATAAAAGCTGCCAGCAACATGCATGCGGCAGTGGCGGGCTTCATCATCACCCAGCCATCCGGCAGGTGCGACGACAACGGGGGTAGCCACGCCAGGAGGGTGAGGACCGCGAGCAGGGCAGCCACCGCCAGACACGCGCGCTCCAGGCGCCGCAGCGTCAGCGGCGGACGAAGCCCAGCCGGCTCGGTCGGCGTGTCCATGGCAGGCACCACAGCGTGAGTCATCGATGCGGACTTCCCATTCCGCGCGCGCACTGCCGCGCGACATCCCTATAAACCCTGAATCGGGTCCCGCAGTGAAGACCCCCGTCTCCCGACTCAAGCATAGCGCAAGCCAAGAGGCCGGAAGCTACTGAATGGATGAGGGAAAGCGCGCTGGACCGGTTTGCTATGTCTACGAAATGACGTACTGGGCTAGCGTGTCACCGGTAACTACCTAACGGATAGTGCAATTGTGGAGCGGGTGAGTGAGCCCGGCTCAGGAACGCCACAGGCGTTCCCCGGGCGAACGCGAGGCAGGGCTCGAAGCGGAGCTTCGAGCGGGCATACAGGATGTATGCCCTGGGCCGCTAGCGGAGCGGGATGCGTAGCGAAGCGGTCGAGCGAGGCGAGCCGTCTGGCGAGCGAAAAAGACAGGGCTCGGCGCATGCGCCGAGCGGGCGCGCAGGGATGCGCGCACCGGACAATGCCCCAGGGATGGGTCTATGAGAGAGATTTCAGGGATTAACTGGAGCGGGTGATGGGAATCGAACCCACGTTATCTGGTTGGGAACCAGGAGTTCTACCATTGAACTACACCCGCGCGGGACAGCCATTCTAACGGTGCCCCCCGGGGTGTCAAAGGCCCTGGGAGCCGCCGGGCTCCAGTGCGGTAAAATCCTCGTTTCCCGCCATCAGGCCCTAGATCCATGCGACTCCACGTCAACGGCCAGCCCACGGACCTGCCTCCCGGCTTCACTGCAGGCCAACTCCTCGAACGCCTGGAACTGGCGGGCGCCCGGGTGGCCATGGAAGTAAACGGCGAGATCGTGCCGCGCAGCGTGCATGCCGAGCACCAGTTGAAAGATGGAGATAAGGTCGAGATCGTTCACGCCATAGGGGGCGGTTGAAGCAACCGCCCGGGACTTCATCTAAGGACTACACAGCATCAATATGAATACCGCGGTCAAACATCTTCAAGACAACGGCGACACCTTCACGGTCGCTGGCCGCGAGTTCCGCTCGCGCCTGCTGCTGGGCACCGGCAAGTACAAGGATATGGATGAGACCCGCCGCGCGGTGGAAGCGAGCGGTGCCGAGATGGTCACCTTCGCGGTACGCCGCACCAACCTGGGACAGAAGCCAGGCGAGCCGAACCTGCTGGAGGTGCTGCCGCCCTCCAAGTACACGTTCCTGCCCAACACTGCCGGCTGCTACAACGCCGAGGATGCGGTGCGCACCTGTCGTCTGGCGCGCGAACTTCTGGACGGCCATAAGCTGGTGAAACTGGAAGTGCTGGGAGACGAGAAGACCCTGTTCCCGGATGTGAGCGAGACGCTGAAGGCGGCCGCGATCCTGGTGCAGGAGGGTTTCGAGGTGATGGTCTACACCAGCGACGATCCGCTGGTGGCGAAGAAGCTGGAGGACTTAGGCTGCGTGGCGGTGATGCCGCTGGGCGCGCCTATCGGCTCGGGGCTCGGCATCCGCAACCCCTACAACATCCTCACTATCGTCGAGCAGGCCAAGGTGCCGGTGCTGGTGGACGCAGGCGTGGGCACCGCCTCCGATGCGGCCATCGCCATGGAGCTGGGCTGCGACGGTGTGCTCATGAACACCGCGGTGGCGCTCGCCAAGGACCCGATCCTCATGGCCTCGGCCATGAAGAAAGCCATCGAGGCGGGTCGTGAGGCTTATCTCGCCGGGCGCATCCCGCGGAAGCGCTTCGCCTCCGCGTCTTCACCGCTCGATGGGCTTTTCTTCCAATAGATGAATGCCGAGACGCCTGTCCTGCGCCGTGTCCGCAGCTTTGTATTGAGACAAGGCCGGATGACCCATGGCCAGGGCGAGCCGCGTCTCTAGTGGATCGCTTCCTATGACCACTGAGCAGCTTCATAAACGACTCATACGAAGCTTCGTCCTTCGCCAGGGAAGGATGACCCATGGACAGGATCGAGCCCTCACGGAACTCCTCCCTCTCTACGCCGTGCCGGAGGGTCCCGTCGATTTCCACGTCCTGTTCGGCCGCGATGCCCGTCGCACCCTGGAGATCGGTTTCGGCGATGGCGACAATCTGGCGGAGCTGGCGCGGCGCCATCCGGAACAGGATTTCCTGGGGTGCGAGGTCCACCGTCCCGGCGTGGGCCGGTTGCTACTCAGCGTCGAAGCCGACAAGCTCGCAAACATACGGGTGTATCCGGACGACGCCATGCCTTTCCTCAAGGAGCGCGTCGCCGACGCCAGCCTGGATGCCCTGCTCATCTATTTCCCGGACCCCTGGCCCAAGAAACGCCATCATAAGCGGCGCCTGCTGCAGCCGGAATCCGCGGAGCTTTTCGCACGCAAGCTGAAACCGGGCGGGACGCTGCACTTCGCCACCGATTGGCAGGAATACGCGCATCACGCCCTGGAGGTGCTCGCGGCCTGCCCGACCTTGCGCAACAGCACCAGCAGCGGCGGTTTCACGGCGCGCCCGCCGGAGCGCCCCGAGACCAAGTTCGAGCGCCGGGGCCTCAAGCTCGGCCACGCAGTGTTCGACTTGGTATTCATCAAGAAATAGCCGGCACGGTTGCAGGGCCTCCGGCCATCTTCTAGTCTGGGACTCCTTAAGCGACGGGGATGACAATGGCAGAGGCGCAGGCGGCCCGCGGCAGCCTGATTGGCTGGCTGGGCCGGGGCCTGATTGGCTTCGGCATCTACATCGTGGACCTCACGGTGTTCGTGCTGCGCGCGTTCCGCGATTGGGCGCGCCGCGGCCGCGTATTCAACCGCGCCACCCTGCAGAACATCTACGGCCAGGTGATCTTCACCGGCCTCGACGCCCTGCCGCTCATCACCTTCCTGGGTCTCGCGGTGGGCCTCTCCATCACCTCGCAGCTCCTCAAGCTCGGCCAGACCATCGGCGGCGAGCAGGACGTGGGCTCGCTCCTGATCAGCATCGTCGGCAACGAGCTCTCATCCTTGCTCACCGCCATCGTGCTCATCGGCCGTTCCGGCTCAGCCATCGCGGTGGACCTGGGCGGCATGAACCTGCGCGGCGAAGTGGAGGGCCTGGAACTCCTCGGCATCAACGTCAACGAATTCTTCGTCACGCCGCGCATCATCGGCGCCGCCATCTCGCAGTTCGTGCTGGCGGTGTATTTCGCCGGCGTGGCGCTGTTCGGCGGGGTGTTCATCATGACCCTGATGGGCGTGTCCGGCACCAGCCTGCACCAGTTGAAACGCATGGCCGAGAGCGTGGATCCGCAGCTGATGGCGGTATTCGCCATGAAGAACCTGCTGTTCGGCATCATCATCGCCGGCACCGCCTGCTACCACGGTTTTAAGGTGCGTCGCTCCCCCACCGAACTGCCGCAGCAGACCCAGCGGGCCATCGTGATGAGCCTGGTGCTGGTGTTCGCGGCGGACGGCCTCCTGGCGGTGGTGTCATGAATGCCGCCGCGCTGTTGCTGCAGGCCCGCGACCTCAGAGCGCGCCGCGAGGACGGACAACCGTTCCAGCAGCCGCTGTCAATCGAGATGCGCGCGGGTGAGACGGTGTGTCTGATAGGGCCGAACGGCGGCGGCAAGACCGCGTATCTGCGCGCGCTGGCGGCGGTGGACCGGCCCGCCACCGGCGCGATCAAGGTGTTGGGCAAGGACGCGCTCAAGCTCGACACCGATGCCTGGCGCGCCTTGCGCCTGCGCGCCGCCTACATCGGCGAGGGCGCGCCGCTCCTGTCGGTGGTGAACGGACTCATCAACGTGACCCTGCCGGCCATGTACCACCGTCTCGGCACCGCGCCCCAGGTGCAGGCCGCGGCCCAGGACCTGCTCACATTCCTGGACTACCCGGGCCGCCAGGACCTGCTGCCCGCCTACCTCAACCAGCACGAGCGGCTCTTGCTCGCCATCGCCCGCTGCCTCATGCTGTCACCAGAGTTGATGTTCCTGGACGAACCTTTCCATATGACCGACAACGCCTGCCGCGAGCGCGAGGCGGTGGTGTATGGCAAGCTCACGGCAGAGAAAGGGCTGGGGCTGCTGATCGCCACCCATAACCTAGGCTTCGTGCGGCGGCATGCGGATCAGATCGTGTTCCTGCATCCGGACTGGATAGGGTGCTTCGCCGGATGGAAGGTCTTGAACGCCTCGAAACAACCCGAGGTGCGCGCCTTCCTCGACAGTGGTGCCTGACATAGGCACAGGTGTTTTCGGTATTTTGCGGGGCATGGATGCGCCGCACGCGAATCAAGCACGCAGTGCTTGATTCGGCGGAGACAAGCCAGGACTTGCTCCTGGTTTGGCGACTCTGAAAAATCCTGGGATGGATTTTTCAGAGCTAAATTAAGAGAGCGCAGCGTGGCCGAGAGAGAACAAGTCCATTACATCCACCGCCTGAGCTACACCGCCCGCGAGCGGCTGGTGGGCGTGTTCGTGCTGGCCGCGATCCTGCTCCTGTTCCTGCTGCTAGCCTTCAATCGCCAGACCAAGGATTTCTTCGAGCCCAAGTTCGCGCTGCACGCAGTCATCACCGACGCCCAGGGCGTGAGCGTGGATACGCCGGTGATGGTGTACGGCCTGCAGGTGGGCAAGGTGACCAACCTCAACCTGAGCCAGGACAACCGCATCGCGGTGACCATGGAGATCCAGGAACGCTTCCATAGACTCATCCGCACCGACTCGACCGCCGAGATCAGCAAGCTCTCGGTGATCGGCAACGCCGCCATCAGCATCAAGGCCGGTTCGCCGGACAAGCCGATGCTCCCGGCCGACGCCGAGCTCGTCATGTCCACTCCCATGACCGTGGACCAGATGCTGGCCCAGGTGCAGCCGGTGTTGCAGGACGTGAAGTCATCGCTGGCACAGATCAACCAACTCACCCACTCCATCAGCCCGGAAGACCTGAACACCATCGTGCACAACATGGCCGCCCTCACCGGCAACCTCAAGGTCATCACCAACCAGTTCGCCTCGCCCGAGGGCAGCGCCAACCTGAACGCGGCGCTGCAGAACCTCACCAACACCCTGAAACAGGCTCAAGCAAGGCTCGCGGAACTGCAGCCGCTCATCAAGAACGCCAACGCGGCTTCTGCGGACCTGCCGGGACTGATGGCCCAGACCCACACGCTCGTGACCCAGCTCAACACCACCATGGGCACGGTGAACACCCAGTTGCAGGCGCTGCCGGACCTGGTGGGCCGTACCCGCGAGGTGCTGGACGAGACCGACGCCACCCTGCGCGCCGTCGACAACACCTGGCCTATCTCGTCCTCGGTGGCGAAGAAACCGACCACGACGCTGACACCCGTCCAGCCTCCTCCCTGATATATGAAGCGCACCCGATTCCTGGCACCGATACTCTCCACCGCCATGCTCGCCGCCTGCGGCAGCAAGCCCGTGGTGCCGCCGCCCGTGGTCAGCAGTTCCCAGACCTTCATGGCCAGCGGCATGGCCGCCTACGACGACAACCGCTACACGGAAGCGCGCAGCTACTTCGGGCGCGCCTTCATGGAATACCGCAGCGTGGACGACCAGGAACACGAGGCCGACGCGCTCACGGATCTCGTGGACGCCGGCTTGCAGCAGGGTGACGTGGGCGCAGCGCGGGACCAGCTCCGCCAGGCGCGTGCGGTGCTCGCAAGCCATCCGCTGCCGGAAGTGGCCGCGCGGCTTAAGCTCCTCGATGCCTATGCGGATCTCCTGGACAGGAATCCCACCGACGCTGCCACGACGCTGGATGGATTGCTGAACGACGCCGCGGCGCCAGCGGACATCAAGCGCGCGGCGCTCTTCGCCCGCACCCAGGCGGCCTTCGATGCCAAGAGTGTCGATGCGCCCCAGTGGCTCGCCAAGCTCGGCAGCCCCCAGGGCGATCTCGAGCAGGCTCGGCTAGACCGCCTGCAGGCCCTGGCCGACAGTGCCAAGGCGCCAGCCCTCTATGCCGATGCCCTGCAGCACTATCAGACCGCTTATTTCCGGCCCGGCATCGCCGCCACCCATGAGGAATGGGGCGTCCTGCTGATGTCACAGCAGGACTGGAAAGGAGCGCGGGATCACCTGCAGCGTGCGCTGGATGTCAGGCTGTGGATGAATGACGCGACGCGCTCGGCGCGCATCTTCGATGCCCTGCAACAGGTGGACACGGCGCTCGGCGACAGCGCCACGGCGTCGCAGGATGCCAAGTGGTCGGATTACCTGAAGAACGGCGGCGACACCACTAAGGCGCCAGGCGCCGCATCGAATCCTTAATCTCTCTAGTGTAGAACCCGTCCCTGGTTGCCTTCCAGCCCAGCCATCCCTGGCTGGGCGTTCGCCGCTATGCGGCTCACCGACCAAGACGCCGTACTCCGGCAGCTCGAACTAGGTTAAAAAGGCCACGTCTTGGCGCGTCAGCCCGGCATGAAGACGGCGCGCACGCCGTCCACCACGAATTGGACCGCAAGGGCCGCGAGTATCACGCCGAACAACCGGTCCATGACGTTGGCGCCGGTCTCCCCCAGGAACCGCATCAGGCGCCCCGCCACCAGCAGGCAGGCGAGCGTCAGCGTCAATATGACCAATAGCACGCCGATCATGGCGCTGAAGTAGAGAGGGTCGCCGCGGCCCTCCCCCACCATCAGCAGGATGGTGGTGAGCGCGCCGGGACCTGCGATCAGCGGGAAGGCCAGCGGGAACACCGATATGTCTTCTTTGTGACGAGCCTCTTCCTGCTCGCGCCCCGTGGTGGAGCGGCCGCCGGACTGGCGGGCGAACACCATGTCCAGGGCGATCAGGAACAAGAGGATGCCGCCCGCGATCTTGAAGGCGGGCAGGGTGATGCCCAGCGCGGTGAGCAGCCAGTCGCCGATGAAGGCGAACACCAGCAGGATCGCAGCCGCCAGCGCCGTGCCCTTCAGCGCCATGCGCCGGCGGTGCAGTTCGCCGCCGCCGCGGGTGAGCGCGCCGAAAACCGGGGTGACGCCGACCGGGTCGATGACCACCAGCAGCACCACGAACATGTTGATTATTTTTTCCAGCGTCATCCGGACTCCGAAATTTGAAGCATTACACCGGGCTACGCGTTTTTTGTGAACCCGGTCTCAGCGTGGAGCATAGCCTGATGCGGGGGCGGCTTGCACTGTCCGGCTTCTAGTCCTATAACAATACCGAGAGCAGCCCGTGCTGCGGCCACCAACCAACAAAGACGCGGACGGATCCGCGCCCACCAAAGACGCCGCTCCTCCGAGCCGCTCGTACCGCAACAGCAACAGCAGTATGGGTCGGGGCTATGGAAAACATGATGGAACAGGAACCGGTCGATCCGCCGCGGATCGGCGATTGGTATGCCAATGCACAGGGACAGTCGTTCGAGGTGGTCGCGATAGACCCGGATGACGGCACCGTGGAGGTGCAGTACTTCGACGGCACGGTGGAGGAGATGGATACGGACTCCTGGCAGGAGAGCCGGCCTACTCCTACCGAACCGCCGGAAGACTGGTCCGGCTCCATGGACGTGGAGCGCGAAGACTACGCCACGGATGTCGACGAGGGCGACCGCGGCATGTGGGCGAATCCCCTGGACAACTTCGACCGCTAGACTCTTCCGCTCTGGCAGACATGCGGACCTCGACGCCGGGCGTTTCGCCGGCTCAGGTGCCCTGCTGCGGGTCCTCCACCGGCATCGCCACCCACACCTCGCCTTCCTCGACGCTCACCTCGAGGCTCTCCAGCGCCCGACCCAGGCCGGCACCCGCCACGCAATGGCCGTTGGCGGGATCGAACAGCGCGCCGTGGCCGGAGCACATGATCAGGCTCTGGTCCTTGGTGAGAAAGGCGTCGGGTTTCCAGTTCAGGAAACGGCCGGCATGGGGACAGAGGTTGCGGTAGGCGCGCACCCGCTCACCGTAGCGCACCAGGAACCACTCGTCCGGCAGCACCGCGCCGGGGAAGGAGAAGCCGCGTGCGCCGGGATCGGCGATCTCGTCCAGGCGGCAGACGGGGTGGCGTGACGGCGGCATCGATGTTTCCGGTTGCTGGGTCGCTACTTGGCAGACGCGGCGCTTTCTTCTATCGTCGGCGTCTCTCTCACCCCAAGGGTAGCCCAAGGATGTTCGCCACGCCGGATGAAGCGGAGGATGCATTCTACACCGCGTTCGCCAACACCAACCTGGAGGCGATGATGAAGGTGTGGCTGGACTCCGATACGGTCACCTGCGTGCACCCGGTGGGTCCGCGCATCAGCGGCCAGGATGCGGTGCGCGGCAGTTGGGCCGAGATCTTCCACAGCAGCGGCGGTCTCAAGTTCCGCTTGAGCGAAGTGAGCCGCACCCAGGATGCGCTGCTCGCCATCCACGTGCTGCATGAGCACATCACGGTACCGGGCGAGCCCGGCGAACGCCCGCCGGCGGTGGCCACCAACATCTATCAGCTCGGCAAGGATGGCTGGCGCATGATCCTGCACCATGCCTCGCCGGTCGCGATGCCGGTGCGCGCGGTAGCGGCGCCTGGCGCCAAGCTGCATTAGATCCTGAAGATCCATCCTGGATTTTCAGACCAGGCAGGCCGGTGCACGCCCGTGCCTGAATCGCGTCTCGCCATCATGGATTGCCGAGTGGCGTCGAAAGTGCCGGGCGCCGCAGCATCCATACGATGAGCAGCAGCGCCGGCAGGCTCAAGGCCGCGGTGATGGCGAAGAACGTCCCGTAACCCGTCGCGTCCACCACCGTGCCCGAGAAACCCGCCAGGAACTTGGTGGGCACGCTCCATAGCGAGCCGAACAGGGCGTACTGCGTGGCGGTGTAGGCGCGGCTGGTGAGCGAGGACATGTAGGCGATGAAGGCCGTGCCGGCGATGCCGTTGCCGATGTTGTCTGCGGTGATGATGGTGGCGAACCAGCCCAGACCCGGTTGCACGCCGGCGACATAGCCGTACAGGAGATTGGCACCGGTGAGCAACACCAGGCCCACCAGCATGGCGCGCAGGATCCCGATGCGCATCACCAGCGCGCCGGCGATGAACGCGCCGCTGAGCGTGACCAGGATGCCGTAGACACCCGTGATCCAGCCGATCTGGGCCAGCGTGAAATGCATATCCAGGTAGAACGGGTTCGCCATCACGCCCATGCTCATGTAGCTCAGGCGGTAGGACACGATGAGCATCAGGATCGGCAGCGCCACCCGCATGCCGTTGCGGGAGAAGAAATCCATGAAGGGACAGACCACCGCACCGATGAGCCAGGCGGTGGCCTGGCGCAGCGGCTCCGGCCAATGGCGCGAGCCCTCCAGGAAATCGATGACACGCTGTTCCCGGGCCAGGGTGCCGCGGTCGATGCTGGCCTCGGGCTCGGCGATACAGAACGTGGTGACCACGCCCACCAGCATCAGCCCCGCGGTCATGCAATAGGCCGCGGTCCAGCCGAGTGCGGCGGCGGTGAACAGGGCGCCGGCCTTGGTGCTGATGAGCGCTACCTGGTAGCCGGTCTGGTAAGCCGCCGCCATGGCGCCCTGCATCTCGGTGCCGGTGGCCTCGATGCGCCAGGCGTCCACGGCGATGTCCTGGGTGGCGGCGAAGAACGCGGTGAAGATGGCGTAGAAGGCCATGCGCGCCGGGCCCGCCGCCGGATCGGCGAAAGCCATCACCGCGAGGCCCGTGATGACGCCGCATTGGGACAGCAGCATCCAGCTGCGGCGCCGGCCGAGACGCGACAGCAGCGGCAGATGCAGGCGGTCCACGAAGGGTGACCAGAAGAACTTGAGGGAGTACGCGAGCCCCACCCAGGAGAAATAGCCGATGGTGCTGCGGTCGATGCCCGACTGCTTGAGACGCGCTGCCAGGATGATCAGCACCATCAGGAACGGCAGGCCCGAGGAGTAACCCAGGAACAGCATGCTGCGCAGCTTCGGCTGAGCATAGACGGCGAGCGCCTCGCGCCAACGCCGCAGCGCCGTGTTCACAGCTTGTAGTCCATGATCAGGGGCGCGTGGTCGGAGAAGCGCTGATCCTTGTAGATGGCGGCCTTCTGCACCTTGGCGCCCACGCCCGGCGTCACGACCTGGTAGTCGATGCGCCAGCCCACGTTCTTGGCCCAGGCCTGGCCGCGGTTGGACCACCAGGTGTATTGCTCAGGCCTGCTGTCGACCACGCGGAAGGCGTCCACGTAACCCGCTGCACCGTACAGCTCATCCAGCCAGGCGCGCTCGTGGGGCAGGCAACCGGAGTTCTTCTGGTTGCTCTTCCAGTTCCTGATGTCGATCTCCTTGTGCACGATGTTCCAGTCGGCACACAGGATGTACTCGCGCTTCTTCTTGCGCAGCGATCTCAGATACGGCATGAAGACCTTCAGGAAACGGTCCTTCGAGGCCTGGCGCTCGGGACCCGCGGAACCGGAGGGCAAGTAGAGCGAGACCACCGAAAGCTTGCCGAACTGTGCCTCGAGGTAACGGCCTTCATCATCGAATTCCTTGACTCCGAAGCCCTTGATGACCTTGTCCGGTTCCTGGCGCGCGTACAGCGCGGTGCCGGCATAGCCTTTCTTCTTGGCGTCGAAATAGAAGCAATGGTGCCCATCGGGCCGGAACATGGGATCGGTGAGCTGGTCTTCCTGGGCCTTGGTCTCCTGCAAGCAGACCACGTCGGCCTTCTGCTTGCGCAGCCAGTCGAACACGCCCTT
>DATBAJ010000075.1:0-23813 GCA_036271575.1 Gammaproteobacteria bacterium | reverse complement strand
ATGCTAGAAACCACATCAGGCGTCAAACCAGTGCGCTCGACCAGACTGTCCACCGAGGTGGGGGCGAAGTCGAGCGAATTCAACAGAAGCTTGTATTCCGGATCCTCGGGCGGCGCCTGTGCGGCGGCCGTTTCCAGGCCGAGGGGCGCTGCCGGCAGGGCCGTCAGGCCCAAGAGCGGCGCGAGTTCCTCGAGTATGTCGCGCGCCGATTCCACGAGCTTGGCACCGTCGCGCAACAGCCGGTGGCAGCCGCGCGCCATGGGGTTATGGATGGAACCCGGGATCGCGAACACCTCGCGGCCCTGCTCACTGGCGAGCCGCGCGGTGATGAGCGAGCCGCTCTGCTTGGCCGCTTCCACCACCAGCGTGCCCAAGGCCAGCCCGCTGATGATGCGGTTGCGGCGCGGGAAGTGCATCGGCAGTGGCGGCGTGCCCGGTGGGAACTCGCTGACCACCGCACCCTTCTCCGCGATCTCTATCGCCAGTTCACGGTTGCGCGGCGGGTAGGCCTTGTCGAGTCCCGTGCCCCATACCGCCACGGTCTTGCCGCCCTTGAGCGCGCCCTTGTGGCAGGCGGCATCGATGCCCAGCGCCATGCCGCTGGTGATGACCAGCCCGCATCGGGCCAGATACTCGGCGAATTCTTCGGCGTTGCGCCGGCCTTCCACGCTGGGGTTGCGGCTGCCCACCATGGCGAGCTGCGGTTCGCTGAGCAGCGTGACGTCGCCGCGCACGAACAGCGCGAAGGGCGGGTCCGGTATCTGCCGCAGCAGGGGCGGATAGGCGGGATCGGTCAGGGCCACGAGCCGGGTCGCGGAACCCTGCATCCAGGCGAAGTCCTGTTCCGCCGCCTTGCGGTCCGGGGCACGCAGGAAAGCGCGGGTCTCGGCATGCAATTCGAGGGAGGGAGGCAGATCTGAAGTGAAGCATCCGGCGGCGCTGCCGCAGTGCTGCAGCAGGCGGAGGGCGCCGGCAGAGCCGAGCCGCGGAGCGCGGATCAGCGCGAGCCAGTCCAATGCATCCTGTGGGTCTATCGTCTTCCCCTCAGGTGGGCCTGCCCCGCTGGTTGATGGCGGTGCCGGCATCAATACCCGGTCTTGGCGCGTCTCTACTCTCGCATCAACCACGCATGGATTTCAAGGATTCGACGCCATGTCTTCCAGGTGGATCTCGTGGGTGGCCTGCATCACCAGGGCATAGCTCGCCTTCTTGAAGCTGCGGAACACCATCAGGGTGCCGCTGCGTTCGGTGGGCAAAGTGATGTTGGTGCTGCTGAAGAAGCTGGCATTCAGGTCCTTGACCTTGTCACCCTTGCGGTAGATGCCGAGCACGGTGCCGTTGTCGACCCCGTCGTCGCTGCCGCGATTCAGCACCACCACGTCGTACTGGCCGATCTGGCCCACGCCGCCCAGCACCGCCAGGATCTGGCCGTCGATGGTCTTGCCCGGCCGGTGCGGCAGGAAGTTGAGCAAGACGGTGTCGCCGTTGTTGGGTACCAGGTGGTCGCCGCTGACAGCTTCCTGCACGGCGGCGGTCACCATCAGTTTGGCGGGGTCGGTCCAGGTCTCGACTTCCGCATCGCCGATGTAGGTGGCCTCGTAACCCAGGGTGTCGCCGCTGTCCGGGTCGACGTACTTATCGCCCTTGCGGAAGATCTCGTAGCGCAAGCCGTCACTGGACTTCATGTTGCGGCCGTAGATCTCGTCGCCGGCGCCGGAGGCCGGACCGCCGTTGAAGGCGGTGAGCAAATAACCCGTGTCGTCCATCTCGCTCGAGGTCATGATGCGGGTCTTGGAGAGATACGGGCTCAAGCCGTTCAGCGGCACCGTGGTGATGGCGGCGTTGAGCGGCAGATAGCGCGGTTGCGGTTGGAGCTTGGCCACGGGCAGGGCGGTGTTGTTCACGGCAGCGATCGGTGCCGCCTTGATGGCGGAAGCCTGGGTGGACGCGGTGACGGCGGTGGTGGTGTCCGGGCTTGCGGACGTGCTGAGGACGGTAGGCGGAGGCGTCGCCTCGGTCACGGTCGTGCCGTTACGTTCCACCGTCAGGGTCGGCTGGCCCTGCGGGTTGTGGCCCAGGATCAGCACGTCGCCCGGATAGATGAGGTGCGGGTTCTTGATGGCTGGGTTGGCATACCAGATGTCGGGCCAGGCCCAGGCATCCTTCAGGTACATGGAGGCGATGCCCCACAGGGTGTCGCCCTTCTTGACGGTGTAGCGCTCCGGCGCGGTCGGCTGCATGGCCGGGGCCGGCGTCTGGGTGGCGGCGGCAGGTGTCGCCACGGTCGCGACCGCGGGTGCCGGCGCCGCAGCCACCGGGGCTGGCGCGGGTTTCTTGTGGAAGAGGGCGCAGGCGCTGAGCAGGCCGATGGCAAGGCCGGTAGCGACGATGCGGGGGACGTTATAATGGTTCATCGATGCGGTCTCCACGACTCGCTTGGGTATGCGCCCAGCCTCGGTCTGAATTCCCCATCCCAAGGCCGAAAACGACCCCCCAACTGGGGTGGGTCGCAGGGGCGACTTTTCAACAGTATCATAACTTTAGCAGCAATTTATGCAAAAGTGCGTGAGGATTGGGGCGGCTTCCAGCCCCCAGGCTTGAGAACCCCCGCCGAGCCCCAACTTTAGCTGGACCCTGTTGTACGCTTACCACTATGGCCATCCTTAACATCCTGCATTACCCCGATCCCCGGCTCCGCAACAAGGCCCAGCCCGTGGCCACGGTGACCGGCGCCCATCGGCGCCTCATCGACGACATGCTGCAGACCATGTACGCGGCCCCCGGTATCGGCTTGGCCGCCATCCAGGTGGGCGTGGCGGAACGGGTGATCGTGGTGGATGTGTCCGACGAGAGCGACCAGCCCTTGGGCCTGATCAACCCCGAGATCCTCAGCAAAGACGGTAGCGAAGTGATGCAGGAAGGCTGCCTCTCGGTGCCCGGCGTATATGAGGATGTGGAACGGGCCGAGCGCATCCGGGTGCGCGCCCTCGACCGCAACGGCAAGCGTCTGGAGTTCGATGCGGATGGCCTCCTGGCCGTGTGCATCCAGCATGAGATCGACCATCTGGACGGCAAGCTGTTCGTGGACTATCTCTCGGATCTCAAACGCCAGCGCATCCGCAAACGCATCGAGAAGGAAGAGCGCGAACGCGAGGAGCAGCATCCCCAAGCCCCTCGCAGCTCCGTGTGACGCCGCCGACCGGCGTCCCATGCTGAACTTGCGCATCGCCTTCGCCGGCACCCCGGAGTTCCCGCTCGCGGCCCTCGATGCCCTCGCGGCCTCGCATCACTCACTCATCGGCGTGTGGACCCAGCCGGACCGTCCCGCTGGACGCGGACGCGCGCTCGCCGCATCTGCGGTGAAACGGCGCGCCCTCGAACTGAAGCTGCCGGTGTTCCAGCCGGAGCGCCTCAAGTCCGGGGACGCGCAGCAGGCGCTCCGTGACTTGAAGCCCGATGTGATGGTGGTGGTGGCCTATGGGCTCATCCTGCCGGCGTCCGTGCTCGCCATCCCGCGCTACGGCTGTCTCAACATCCATGCCTCGCTCTTGCCGCGCTGGCGCGGCGCCGCGCCCATCCAGAGGGCGATACTCGCGGGCGACGCCGAGACCGGTGTCGCCATCATGCAGATGGACAAGGGCCTGGACACGGGTGACGTGCTCATGGAATCCCGCACACCCATCGCTGCCGGCGATACCAGCCAGACTTTGCATGACCGTCTCGCGGTGCTCGGCGCGCAAGCGCTCTTGCAGGTGCTGGACGCTCTGCCCGAAGTGCATCCCCGCAAGCAGGATGAGGCGGGCGTGAGCTACGCCGAGAAACTCACCAAGCAGGAAGCCCGGCTCGACTGGCGGCGCGGCGCCGCGGAGCTGGAGCGTGCTGTGCGCGGCTATAACCCCTGGCCCGTGGCCTATACCGGACACCAGGGCCAGCCCCTGCGCATCTGGCGCGCCGAGCCCCTGGCGGGCGCTGCCGGAGGCGAGCCCGGCACGGTCCTGAAGGCGGGACGCGAAGGCATCGACGTGGCCTGCGGCGCGGGCACGCTGCGCATATTGGAACTCCAGGCCGCCGGTGGGCGCGTGCAGAATGCCGCCGATTTCACCAATGGCCGCGACCTCGCGCAGGCGCGTTTCGCATGATGGCCGCGCGCAGACCTTCCGACGCACCCCGCGTGCTCGCGGTGCAGGCGCTGTTGGCGGTGGCGGTGGAAGATCAGACCCTGACCCAGGCCGCGGATGCAGCCGCCGCGGCCTGCGGCGATCCGCGCGATGCGGCGCTGGTGAAAGAGCTCTGCTACGGCACGCTGCGCTGGCAGCCGCGGCTCGAGGCCTGGCTGGCGAAGCTCATGGACCGCCCGCTCAAGCCCACCGACCAGGACGTGAAGTTCCTGCTGCTGCTGGGCCTGTACCAGCTCGCTTTCCTGCGCGTCCCCGACCACGCCGCCGTGCAACAGACCGTGGAAGCCTGCCGCCTCCTGAACAAGAGCTGGGCCGCAGGCCTGGTGAACGCCGTGTTACGCCGCTTCCAGCGCGAGCGTGAGCAGGTCGAAGCAGCGGTGGCGGAGGATCCGCAGGCGCGCTACGCCTTCCCCAAGTGGTTCATCGAAGCAGTGAAGCGCGACTGGCCGGAGCATTGGCAGACCATGCTGGAAGCCGGCAACCAGCGGCCGCCCTTCACGCTGCGGGTGAACCGCCGTGTGCAGGACCGCGACGCATACTTGGCGCAGCTCGCCGGCCTTGGCATCGCGGCCCAAGCCTGCGCGCATTCACCGGATGGCCTGATCCTCGAGTCCCCCATGGACGTGAAGGCGCTGCCCGGTTTCGCCGAAGGCGCGGTCTCGGTGCAGGACGAGGGCGCGCAACTGGCGGAAGCCTTGCTGGATGTCCGGGACGGGATGCGCGTGCTGGATGCCTGTGCCGCCCCCGGCGGCAAGACCTGCCATCTCCTGGAGCGGCACAGTCTCAGCATGACCGCGGTGGAGCTGGAGGCTCGCCGCGCCCAGCGCATCCGCGAGAACCTGACGCGGCTGAAGCTCGACGCCACGCTCAAGGTGGCGGATGCCGCCGCGGTGCAGAGCTGGTGGGACGGCGAGAGCTATCACAGGATCCTCCTGGACGCGCCCTGCAGCGCCAGCGGCGTGGTGCGCCGCCATCCGGACGTGAAGCTGCGCCGCACGCCGGGCGAGGTGGCGAGCGCCGCCGCGCTTCAGGCGCGGCTCCTAGGCGCGCTCTGGCCGCTGCTCGCGCCAGGCGGTAAGCTCCTGTACGTCACCTGTTCCGTGTTCCAGCGGGAGAACGCCGCGCAGATAGCGGCTTTCCTCGCCGGCCACCCGGACGCCGCCGCGCAGCCGCTGGACGTCTCCTGGGGCGTGGCCGCCGGCGCCGGCCGGCAGGTGCTCATGGGCGAAGGCGGGATGGATGGTTTCTACTATGCCTGTCTCGAGAAGCGCTGAGGCGCGGCGCCGGCTGCTGCGCGCGCTATGGAGCGCGGCGCCCGCTGCGCTGTTGTCAGTCGTGACGCTGTTCGCGGCGACGCCGGCGCGGGCCGACGAGCAGCCCGGATTCGTCATCCGTACCGCTTACAGCGAGCTCGTCAGCGGCGTCTATTATCTCGATGCCGACGTGGGCCTGAACCTCTCAGACGATGCGGTGAATGCCCTGCAGAACGGCCTGCCGCTCACCGTGGAACTCGACATCCAGGTGATCAAGCACCACACTTGGTGGCTCAACAATACCGTCGCCGACCTCAAGCAGCGTTATCAGATCAGTTATCACGAGTTGTCGCGCCGTTTCATCGTCACCAACCTGAACAGCGGCGACCAGCAGAGCTACTCCACTTACCGCGAGGCCATCGTCGCCCTGGGCCAGGTCAGCGACCTGCCGGTGATCGACGCCAAGCTCCTGGATCCGGGCGCGCACTACAACATCCGCCTGCGCGCCGGTCTCGACATCAAGACTTTCCCCGGGCCGCTGCAGCTCATCGCCTCGCTGTTCAAGGGTTGGGACCTGTCCAGCGACTGGTACCAATGGGTGCTGGTGTCATGAAGCGCTACGGCATGCTGCTCCTGTTCGGCGTCGGCATGATCATCATGCTGGCCTCGCTCATCACGCTCGGCAAGAGCACTTCCAACTCCGAGTCCTTCGAGAGCGTGCACGTGTGGCTGGTGTTCCTGAACGCCGGTGCGGCGGTGGCGCTGCTGGCGGTGATCGGCTTCAACCTCACGCGGCTCCTGCTGCAGCGGCGGCGCAACGTGGTCGGCTCGCGCCTGACCCTGCGCCTGGTCGGCACCTTCGGCGTGCTGGCCATCGTGCCGGTGGTGCTGGTGTATTACTTCTCCTACCAGTTCATCAGCCGCGGCATCGACAGCTGGTTCGACGTGCGGGTGGAGAGCGCGCTCACCGGCGCCATGGAACTGTCGCGCACGGCGCTCGACATGCGGGTCCGCGACCTCCTGGTGCGGACCGAGCGCATGTCCCGGACCCTGAACCTCGCCGACACGCGCCAGAGTTCCTACCAGCTGGACCAGATGCGCCGCCAGAACGGCGCCAGCGAACTCACCCTGATCGGCGGCTTCGACAACCACATCGTCGCCACCAGCAACGGAGTGCCGGGGCAGTTCCTGCCGGACATGCCGGGTCAGGATGTGATGCTGCAGGTACGCGCCGGCAACGAGTACGTGGGCCTGGACCCGGTGGCCCACGGCGGCCTGCACATCCGCGCGGTGGTGCCGGTGACCATCGCCGGCGGCGCCTGGTGGAACCGCATGAGCCTGCAAGCCTTGTATCCCGTGGGCGGCGAGCAGAGCGGTCTCGCCGACCAGGTGCAGCAGGCCTACGCCCACTACCGCGAACTCACGGTGCTGCGTGGGCCGCTGAAGCTGATGTTCAACCTGACCCTGCTGCTGGTGCTGCTGCTGTCGGTGCTGATGGCGGTGTGGGGTGCCTTCGTCGCGGCCCGCACCCTGGTGGCGCCGATCCAGGCGCTGGTGGAGGGCACCCGCGCGGTGGCGCGCGGCGACTTCACCACGCGGCTGCCGCTGCCCTCCAAGGACGAGGTGGGCTATCTGGTGTCTTCGTTCAACGAGATGACCCAGCGCCTGGCCGAGGCCCGCGACTCGGCGCGCAAGAGCCGTGAGCAGGTGGAGAACGAACGCAGCTATCTCGGTGCGGTGTTGACCCGGCTGTCTTCCGGCGTGATCTCCTTCAACGCCGCGCTGGTGCTGAAGACCGCCAACCCCACCGCCAGCGCCATCCTCGAGGCCGACCTGCACCAATACATGGGCCGCTCGATGGTGGGTCTCGCCAAGGACGACACCCTGCTCGGGCAGTTCGTGGCCGCCTGCCGCCGTCACCTGGACGCCGACGACAAGGAATGGCGCGAGGAGATGGTGCTGCAGAGCACCAGCGGCCGGCGCATCTTCATGGTGAGCTGCGCCATGCTGCCCGCCACCGGCGAGGTACCGCCGGGCCGGGTGCTGGTGTTCGACGACCTGACACTGCTCATCGACGCCCAGCGCGACGCCGCCTGGGGCGAGGTGGCGCGCCGGCTGGCGCACGAGATCAAGAACCCGCTCACTCCCATCCAGCTCGCCGCCGAGCGCATGCGCCGGCGCTACCTGGGTCAACTCAAGGGCGAGGACGCGGACGTGATGGATCGCGCCACCAATACCATCGTGCAGCAGGTGGAGGCCATGAAGTCCATGGTCAACGCCTTCAGCGAGTACGCGCGCGCGCCGCTATTGGAGATGAGCGCGGTGGACCTCAATGCCCTGGTGCGCGAGGTGGTGGAGCTGTACCTTGCACGGGAAGCGGACATGCAGGTCAGCATGGAACTGGATCCGGCCCTGCCACCGGTGCATGCGGACGCGGGCCGGCTGCGGCAGATACTGCACAATCTGCTGAAGAACGCCCACGAGGCACTGGAGGGCCGCGAGGACGGCCGGGTGCGCATCGCCAGCCACTACTTCCGGCGCGGTGCCGAGGAACTGGCGGAGGTGACGGTGGAGGACAATGGCCCGGGCTTCGACACCGAGATACTGGGCAAGGCCTTCGAGCCCTACGTGACCAGCAAGACCAAGGGCACGGGCCTGGGGCTCGCCATCATCAAGAAACTGACCGAGGAGCACGGCGGCAGCATCCGCCTGCAGAACCGCCCCGAGGGCGGTGCACAGATCATCATCCGGCTGCCGGTGACCGAACATACCCGCAGCAGCCAGTCGTTGGGGAACACTGAACGCCGCGCAGGCGGCAGGAGGGAGGCGAAATGAGAGCCTCGCAGATACTCGTGGTGGACGACGAAGCGGACATCCGCGGAATGGTCCAGGAGATCCTCACTGAGGAAGGTTACGAGGTGCGCACGGCGGGCAACGCCGCCGAGGCGCGCGCGGCGCGCGCTCACGCGGAGCCGGACCTCATGCTCCTCGACATCTGGATGCCCGACATGGACGGCATCAGCCTGCTCAGGGAGTGGACTCGCGATGGGGCGCTGGCCTTCCCGGTGGTGATGATGTCCGGCCATGGCACGGTGGAGACCGCCGTCGAGGCGACGCGATTGGGTGCAGTGGACTTCGTGGAGAAACCACTCTCGCTCGCCAAGCTCTTGCGCACCGTGGAGCACGCGGTGGAGAGCGGCAAGCAGAAGCGCGGCCGCCACACCGGCCGCAGCCGCCCGGCCCTGGAGCCGGTCGGCAAGAGCCGCGCCATGCAGACCCTGCGCGACCAGTTGCGGCGTCTCGCTCCCCATGAGGCTTCCGTGATACTGGTGGGCGAAGCTGGCAGCGGCCGGGAGACCCTGGCGCGCTACCTGCACGCCATGGGGCCGCGGGCCAGCGGGCCCTTCGTCGCGGTATCGCTGGCGGGGCTGCAACTCCGGGACATGCTGGAGGCCCTGTGCGGGCGCGAGGGCGTCGAGTCCCCCGGTTGCTTCGAGCAGGCTCGGGGCGGCACGTTGTTTCTCGGTGACTTGAGCGACCTGCACGGCGAAGGTCAGGCGGCGTTGTTGGGCGTCATCGAACAGGGCGCCTTCACCCGTGTCGGCAGCCAGACCGCCCGCACCATCGACGTGCGGCTGCTCTCGGCCGCCGAGCCGCGCATCGAATCCCAGCTCGACCAGGGCCGGTTCCGCCGCGACCTGTATAACCGCCTGGCGGCGGTGCAGGTGCGGGTGCCGGCGCTGCGCGAGTATCGGGAAGACGTGCCGGATCTCCTGCGCTACTACACGGACACGCTGGTGGATTCCCAGGGCCTGAAGTACCGGCGCTTCAGCGTCGCAGCCCAGAACCGCCTGCGCAACTATCCCTGGCCCGGGAACCTGAGCGAACTCTCCAACCTGGTGCAGCGGGTGCTGATGCTGGGTGAGGGTGGCGAGGTGAGCCTGGAGGAAGTGGAGCAGGCGCTGGCGCCGGTCTCCGGCG
This sequence comes from Gammaproteobacteria bacterium, assembly GCA_036271575.1. GTDB lineage: Bacteria > Pseudomonadota > Gammaproteobacteria > Natronospirales > REEB76 > DASUBN01. The sequence continues at coordinate 14,401 of DATBAJ010000075.1, read as the reverse complement.
GCGGCGAGTCACTCATACAGCAGGACATCCTGGCCATGCCGCTGCGGGAGGCACGCGAGCATTTCGAGCGGGCTTACCTCGAGCAGCAGCTACAGCTCTGCGGCGGCAAGGTGGGCAAGCTCGCGGAGCGGGTGGGCATGGAACGTACCCATCTCTATCGCAAGCTCAACTCACTGGGCATCGACTTCAGACAGCTTGGCGGTGAAGACGGCGAGGCCTAGGACTCGCCGTTTAATCTAACCCTTTGATCTATAAGTATAATAAGTATTATTTCCGCCGACCCTTGAAGTTGACTAATTAGTCAACTATAGTTCTCTGCAACGAGGTGACGCATGGGCAGAGTGAGCGACGCACGGGAACGGCTGTTGGTGGCCGGCAACCAGTTGACCTGGAAACACGGGTACAACGCCGTGACCGTGGACGCCATCTGCGAGGCCGCCGGCGTGAAGAAGGGCAGCTTCTATCACTACTTCGATTCCAAGGCGGCGCTTACCAAGGAAGCCATCGAGAGCTGGTGGCAGACCAAGAGCCGGCCGATCCTGGAAGCGGCCTTCGCCGCCGAAGTGCCGCCCCTAGAGCGCCTGCGCCGCTACTTCGACGCCATCTATCAGAGCCAGGTCAGGACCAAACGCGAGGACGGCACCCTGCTGGGCTGCCCGTGTTTCAGGCTCGCCATCGAGGGCGACGGCGTGGAGCCGGAAGTACGCGAAGCGGCGCGCAGCGCGCTCGGCCGCAAGCGCCGGCTCTTCGAACAGGCCATCAGCGACGCCAAGGATGCCGGACTCATCGACATCGGCGACGTGGAGTCGGCTGCGCAGGCGGTGTATTCGCTGTTCGAGGGCGCGAGCGCCCGGGCCCGCATCCAGAACAACCCCGAGATCATGACCGACCTCTACGAGCAGACCCTGCGTCTGCTCGATGCGGTGCCGGCAGAGCGCGCGAAGCAGAAACGCAGCGCCTGAAGACGCATCCCGCGAGGCGTGGCCTTGCGGATTTTTTTACCCGTATGTTGACCAGATGGTCAACTATCGAACCAGGTGAGGAGAGGACCATGGCCGAGAACAGCAACCAGAACCCCCCGATCAATCCAGCCGTCGATCCCGCTGCACAGAGGCGCCTGGTTCTGCGTAAGCGCGGCTTCGTGGCCCTAGGCAGCGTGTTCGCCGCCGCGGCGCTCGGCTATGGCGCGTATTGGTTCGCTGTGGGCTCGCGCCACCAGACCACCGACGATGCCTATGTGGCGGGCAACCGCGTGCCGGTGATGGCCGAGGCGGAAGGCACCGTCACCTCCATCCTCGCCGACGAGACCAACGAAGTGACCCAAGGTCAGGTGCTGGTGCGCATGGATGATGCCGACGCGCGCGTGGCGCTGCAGGAGACGGAGGCCAAGCTCGCTTCCACGGTGCGCCACGTGGAAGAGCTGTATGCCAACGACCGGCAGCTGGCCGCCAAGGCCGCGGCCCAGCAAGCCACCTTGAGCCAGCACCGCTCCGACTATCAGCGTCACCAGGCTTTGAACAAGCGCGGCTATTTCTCGGACAGTGCGCTGGAGCAGAGCGGCACCCAGGTGCAGGTGGACCAGCATGAGTTGGCGGAAGACCAGCAGGCCATCACCGCCCTGCATGCCGAGCTCGGCACCGGCAGCGTCGCCGACAACCCGGACGTGAAGCTCGCCGCCGCCGAAGTGCGCGCCGCCTACCTCGCGCTGCAGCGCATGATCGTGGTGGCGCCGGTCTCGGGCTACGTGGCCAAGCGCGACGTGCAGATAGGCCAGCGGGTAGGCGCGAGCGCACCGCTCATGGCCATCGTGCCCTTGAGCCAGATCTGGGTGGATGCCAACTTCAAGGAGTCCCAACTCTCGCGCATCCGCCCGGGTCAGGACGTGGAACTGCACTCGGACGTCTATGGCAGCCGCGTCAGCTTCCACGGCACCGTGGCGGGCGTGGACGCGGGCACCGGCAGCGCCTTCGCGCTCTTGCCAGCGCAGAACGCCACCGGCAACTGGATCAAGGTGGTGCAGCGCGTGCCGGTGCGGGTGCAGATCGCGGACGCCGACCTCAAGCGGTTTCCGCTGCGTATCGGCCTGTCCATGGAAGTCAGCGTGGACACCCACGCCGGTACGGATGGCCCGGCCCTGGCACCGGTACCCGTGCCCCAATATTCGACGCCGGTCTACGACCAGCGCATGGCGGGCGTGGAGACCCTGATCGCCGGCATCATCAGCGCCAACGGCGGCGATACCAAGCCTTTGCTGGCGAAGGTGACGACTGCGGCGGTGGGCCGTGACCGGTAAGTATCCGCCGATCACCGGTTTCAAGCTGGCGCTGCTCACGCTGGGCGTGTCGCTGGCGGTGTTCATGAACATCCTGGACACCTCCATCGCCAACGTGGCCATCCCCACCATCTCCGGGGATCTCGCCATCAGCGCCAACCAGGGCACCTGGGTCATCACGTCCTTCACGGTGACCCTGGCCATCTCCCTGCCGTTGTCGGGCTGGCTGGCCCGCACTTTCGGCGAGGTGAAGCTCTTCATCTGGGCGACGCTGCTGTTCTCCCTGTTCTCGCTCTTGTGCGGCCTCGCGCCGAACCTGGGGAGCCTGGTGTTCCTGCGGGTGCTGCAGGGCGCGGTGGCCGGGCCCATGATCCCGCTCTCCCAGAGCCTGCTCATGAGCAATTACCCGAAAGAGAAGCACGGCACCGCGCTCTCCATCTGGAGCATGACCGCGGTGGTGGCGCCGGTGGTGGGGCCGCTCCTGGGCGGCTGGATCACCGACAACTACAGCTGGCCCTGGGTGTTCTACATCAACGTGCCGGTGGGTCTGCTGGCGGTGTGGCTCACCTGGAGCACGCTGCGCGGCCGGGAGACTGACAAGGTACAGACGCCCATGGACCGGGTGGGTTTGGGCCTCCTGATCGTGGGCGTGGCGGCACTGCAGATCATGCTGGACAAGGGCAACGAGCTGAACTGGTTCGCCTCTGGGACGGTCTGGACCCTGGCCGTGGTGGCGGGAGCGGGCCTGAGCGCACTGGTGGTGTGGGAACTCACCGATACCCATCCGGTGGTGGACCTGAGCCTGCTCAGGAACCCGAATTACACGCTGCCGGTGCTGGCCCTGACCTTCGGCTACCTCACTTACTTCGCCAACGTGGTGGTGTTCCCTCTCTGGTTGCAGACCGAGATGGGTTACACGGCCACCGATGCCGGCATCGCCGCGGCGCCCATCGGCATCCTGGCGGTGGTGGTGGCGCCCTTCATGGGCAAGCTCATGCAACGCTTCGATCCGCGCTGGCTGGTGACCACTTCCTTCGTGATCTTCGCCGGCGTCTCGTTCTGGACCGTGCATTTCGACACGGACGTGACCTTGACGCAACTGGCCCTGCCGCGCCTGGTGTTCGGCGCCGCCATGCCGCTGTTCTTCGTGCCGCTCATGAGCATGGCGCTCTCCGGCGTGGCGCCGCAGAAGGTGGCCAGCGCTTCCGGCCTGTTCAATTTCCTGCGCATGCTGGGCGCGGGCTTCGGCGCATCGCTCGGCATCTCGCTTTGGGACAGCCGCCAGGCGCTGCACGATGCGCGCATCAGCGAGACCGTGTCTGCGAGCGGCTTCGCGCACCTGGTGACGCCGGGGCTGGATGCGGCGCAGCGCAGCGCGGAGGTGGCGGGCGCGGTGATGCGCCAGTCTTTCATGCAAGCCACCAATGATTTCGCCTGGATATCAGGCTGGATATTCGCTGCATTGATACTGCTGGTATGGCTGGCGCGCCGTCCGGCCAGCGGCGGCAAGGCTGCGGCCGTCGCGGATGCGGGGCATTGAGCCGATTGATCTAGAATCCCCGGGATGTACCTGCTTCCCGGACTCACCCCAGAGGCTGCCAGCCGGATCTGCCGGCTGGAGTGCCGGGCTCAGTGCTGCCGAGGTCCGCTGTTCCTGTCGCTCTCACCCGACGAGGTCAAGGACTTCGCAAGGCATGCTGCCGCTCTCGGCGTGGCTGTTCGAGTCCATGAGGCTCCGGACGGAGGCGGCAGGGTCCGGTTCCTCGAGCACGAAGGCGAGCGTTGTCCCATGCTCGACGACGCCACATCGGTCTGCCGGATCTATCCGGACCGGCCGTCTCGCTGTCGCGAGTTTCCGGAGCAACCCCGACCTGGATGCGCGATATCCTGCAAGTTAGATCCGACATCTAGTCAGTAACGCGGGCCACTAAAAGCTGCTGCGCTCGACAGGGCGTTGTTGCACTTCGGACTCGCAGTCGGTCATGCACATAAGAGTGGACTCCCTCCTGCTCGCCTCGTGCGCCTAGCCCCGCCTTCGCTCGCGACGCTTTTAGCGTGGTTCTTATTGTTTGATGACTAAAGGCTCGATGTGATCTTCGGCCAGCTTGGCCCGCACCGAATTCAATTCCTTAAGATCCTTGATGGGTCCGATGCGCACCCGGTTCCAGGTGGAACCGTTGTTGACCTGCACCTGCTGGATGCTCGACTCGATGCCCTGCAGGGCCAGGGTCGCTTTCATCTTGTCCGCGTCGGCGAAGCTGGGGAACGACCCCACCTGCAGGATATAGGTGCCCGGTTGTTCCACCGGTGTCGTCGGGTTACCGGACTTCACTTCCTTGTCCTGTCCCGGGATCACCACCTGGAAGGAGGGCAGCATCTTGTAGAAGTCGTAGTGGGTCGCGGTGGATGCGGGCGGGGCCGCAGTGTGGGTCGCGGCGGCGGCCGCGGTCGCAGCGCCCTTCTTGCCCGCGTGCATTTCCGCCTGGTACAGCACCGGACCGAGCTTGATGATGAGGATGGCGCCGAGGATGCCGACCATGAATCCCCACACCCAACCCGGCAGTCCGCCGCTGCTTTTGCTTTTCGGCTTGTCCTTCGGCTTCGGCGAATTCTTGTAGTCCTTGGCCACTTACATCGACTCCGGTGCACTTACACCTAACAGTGTAAGGCCGTTGCGCAGCACCTGCCGCGTGGCCAGCGCCAGGGTCAGGCGCGCATCCTTGAGGTCTGCGTCCTCCACCAGAAACGGGCAATTGTCGTAGAAGCCGTGGAAGGCCGCGGCCAATTCCCGCAGGTACTGGGCCATGAGGTGCGGCTCCAGCGTGCGGGCCGCGGACTCCAGGAGTTCCGGGTAGCGCGAGAGCTCGGTCATCAGCGCCTGCTCGTGCACGGAATCCAGGCGCGCGGCCTTGGCGAGGCCGTTGGACTGATCGAACCCTATCTTCTTTTCAGCGCGCTGGCGCTCCACGCTCATGATGCGGGCGTGGGCGTACTGGATGTAGAACACCGGGTTGTCATTGCTCTTGGACATGGCCAGGTCCACGTCGAAGCTGAGCTGCGAGTCAGCCTTGCGCGCCACCAGGAAGTAGCGCGTCGCATCCTTCCCGGCCATGTCTATCAGATCGCGCAAGGTCACGTAGCTGCCGGCGCGCTTGGAGAGCTTCACCTCCTCGCCGCCCTTCATCACCGTCACCATCTGGTGCAGCACGTACTCGGGCCAGCCCTTGGGTATCCCCAAGTCCAGTGCCTGCAGGCCGATGCGCACCCGGATGGCGGTGGAGTGGTGGTCCGAGCCCTGCTCGTCGATGACGCGATGGAAGCCGCGCTGCCACTTGCTGAGGTGATAGGCCACGTCCGGCAGGAAGTAGGTGTAGGTCCCATCGGACTTGCGCATCACCCGGTCCTTGTCGTCGCCGAAATCCGTGGTCTTGAGCCACAGGGCGCCGTCTTTCTCGTAGCTGTGGCCGTGTTCCACCAGTGCTTTCACGGTCTGTTCCACCCGTCCCTCGGTGTAGAGGGAGGATTCCAGGAAGTACACGTCGAACTTCACGCCGAAAGCCCTGAGATCCAGGTCTTGCTCACGGCGCAGATACGCCACCGCGAACTCGCGGATGGCGGCGAGATCCTTGGGATCGCCCTTGGCTACGACGTCCCGGTCGTCAGCGTGGGCGGTCTCCTTCGCGAGATAGGCCTTGGCCACGTCCTTGATGTATTCACCCCGGTAACCGTCCTGCGGCCAGCCGGCTTGCTCCGGCTCGATGCCGAGACACCGCGCTTGCACGGACTTGCCCAGGTTGTCGATCTGCGCGCCCGCATCGTTGTAGTAGAACTCGCGGCTCACGGACCAGCCGGTGGCTTCCAGCAGGCGAGCCAGGCTGTCGCCCACGGCGCCGCCGCGGCCATGACCCACGTGCAGGGGACCGGTCGGGTTCGCGGAGACGAACTCGATCATGGCCTTGGCGCCCTTGCCGGAGTCGGTGCTGCCGTACCTCTCGCCATCGCCAAGGATGGATCTCAGTTCCGCGTGATAGGCGGCAGGAGAGAGGAAGAAATTGATGAAACCGGGACCGGCGATCTCGGTCTTCGCCACCATCCCGCCGGCGGGTAGTGCCTTGATGATCTCCTCGGCCAGATCGCGCGGTTTCTTGCCCAAGGATTTGGCCAGCGCCAGCGCCAGGTTGGTGGCGAAGTCGCCGTGCTTGCGGTCGCGGGTACGCTCCACCAAGGGACCTTCTGGAGCCGTATGGCCCATGGCCTTGAGGGTGTCGCGAAGAAGAGCATCGAGCGCGTGTTTCATGCGGCGCTGATTTTACCGGTTGCCTGTGACGAAAGCCCGCTTAATCAAGATTTACGGGATCCACGTCTATTGACCAGCGAACCTTGCGAGCTTGTTTCAGTTGATCCAGTTCCGGCAGCGTCGCTGCCAGCAGGTTCTGCAGCGGCGCGCGTTGGGATGCTTGCAGCAACAGGTTTGCCCGATAGCGGCCGGCACGCCTTTCCATGGGCGCGGGCGCGGGGCCGAGCAGGGCCACGCCCGATGCGCGCCGCTGTGCGAGCTTGTCCCGGGCCGCCTCCAGGAAGGCTGTGGGGGCTGTGGCGGCCGGTGCCTCGGCGCGCAACAGCGCCAGGGCAGCGTAGGGCGGCAGGCCCGCGAGACGCCGCTCCGCCAAGGCTGCTTCGGCGAAGCTGCCGTAACCCTCGCGCACCAGGTGCTGCAGCAAGGGATGATCCGGTTGGTGGGTCTGGATCAGCACCTCGCCGGGTTTCTCGGCGCGACCGGCCCGGCCCGCCACCTGGATGATGAGCTGGGCCATGCGTTCGCTGGCACGGAAGTCGGCGCTGAACAGTCCCTGGTCCGCATCCAGTACCCCCACCAGCGTGACGTTGGGGAAGTCGTGGCCCTTGGCCAGCATCTGGGTGCCCACCAGGATCCGGCGTGCGCCGCTCTGCATCTCCTCCAATACCTTCTCCATGCTGCCCTTGCGCCGGGTGCTGTCCCGGTCCACCCGCGCCACGCCTGCGTCGGGGAAGAGTTCCATGAGCGCCTGCTCGATGCGTTGGGTACCCTCGCCGATGGCACCGAAGGCCTGACTGCCGCAGTGCGTGCATCTCGCCGGCACCGGCCGTTCGGCGCCGCAGTGATGGCAGACCAGGCGCCGGGTGCCGTGCAGGGTCATGCGCGCATCGCAGCGCTTGCAGGCCTCCGGCGTGCCGCAGTCGTGGCACATGAAGGTGGGGGCATAGCCGCGCCGGTTCAGGAACAGCAGCACCTGGCCCTCCGCCGTGAGATGCCGTTTCACGGCATCCAGCAGCAGATCGGACATGCCCTCCACCAGCGGCCGCGCGCGGATGTCGAGCAGCTTCATGCTGGGATGCCGCGCCAAGCCTGCCCGCTCCGGCAGCCTGAGATGGGCGTAACGGCCCTGCGCCGCGTTGTGCAGGGACTCCAGCGAGGGCGTGGCTGAACCCAGGACCACCGGCACCTTCGCGCGTTGCGCCCGCACCACCGCGAGGTCCCGCGCCGAGTAGCGGAAACCCTCGTGCTGCTTGAAGGAGGCGTCGTGCTCCTCATCCACCACGATGAGGCCCGGTGATTTCAGGGGCAGCCAGGCGGCGGAACGTGTACCCACGATCACCGCTGCCTTGCCGTCCCGGGCGGCGAGCCAGGTGGCGAGACGTTCGCCCTCGCTCAAGCCCGAATGGAAGGCGGCCACCTCGCCGAAGCGGGCACGGAAGCGCGCGAGGGTCTGGGGCGTGAGGTTGATCTCCGGCAGGAGCACCAGGGCCTGCAGGCCGCTGCCCACGGCGGCGGCGATCGCCTCCAGGTACACCTCGGTCTTGCCGCTGCCGGTGACGCCGTCCAGGAGGAAGGCGCGATAACTACGTAGTGCCGAGCTGATCTCCGTCGCTGACTGCTGCTGGGCCGCGTTCAGCATGGTGCTCCCGGCCATCACCGGCAGGGGTGTGCTACCTGCGCCGCCATTCTCGCTTGCACTATCTTCGAGCCAGCCGCGCTTGATGAGCGCGCGCAGGGCTGCGGCGGACTCCGGCAGTTCCTCGGCGATGGCGGAGGGCCTGAGACCTGCAGGATGGCGCAGCAAGAGCGCATGCAGCGCCTGCTGGCGCTTGGCGCGGGCCAGTGACTTCGGGTCAGCGTCACGGCCCACCGCGTTCAAGCGCCACACGGGGGGCAGGGGGAGCGTCGCGGGCTTGCCCTGGCGCAGGGGTACCGGCAGGAGTGCCTGCACCACCTCACCGATGGGATGGCGGTAGTAGTCGGCCGCCCAGCGGGCCAGCGCCAGCATGTCCGCCGGGATGAGCGGCGTGTCATCCAGCAGCCGGCGCGCGGCTTTGAGCTTGGCTGCGGGCACCTGGGTGCGGTCCGTGGTCTCCAGCAGCACTCCCACCACCTCGCGCCTACCGAAGGGCAGGCGCAGACGCACGCCCGGCACGAGGCGCGCCGGATCTGCGTCGGCGGGTGGCAGGTAATCGAAGTCCCGGTACAGCGGCGAGGGCACCGCGACCTTGAGATAAAGAGAGGCGCGCTTCACGCCCGGATGTTATCCACAGTTCTTGTGGATAACCGTGTGGATGAGTGCGGTGTGACGGCGTTCACATGCGGCCCAGACAGGCTGTGTTTCGGTTTGATGAAAATTTGCTCGTGGCGATGACGCATCGAGGCCTCGCGGCCTGCGGGGCAGGCCAGCATGATAACCTTTCGGCCCTGAGCGGGCCTTAGGATGCCTGCCACCTTCGATCCGGCCTCGGGGGCCTCGTCTTCTGGATACCGCCCAAGAAATGAACCGCTTCCTGGCCGATGTGGAGCGGCGCGCGTTCCGCATCGCCCAGATGGCCCTACGTAGCGTCGAAGACGCCCAGGACGCCGTCCAGGAGGCCATGTTCCAGTTGGCCAAGCGCTATTCCGCCCGGCCCTCGGCGGAATGGACGCCGCTCTTCTACAAGATCCTCCAGAGCCGCATCCGTGATACCCAGCGCCGCCGGACGGTGCGCAACCGGGTGTTGTCCTTCTTCGGCGGCCAGAAGGACGATGACGATGACGCCATGCCGGACCCCATCGCCAGTGCACCGGATACCGCCGGACGCGACCCGTCCGAGCAGGTAGCCCAGGCGGACGCCATGGGAGCGCTCGAAGAAGCCATAAACCGTCTTCCCGGGCGTCAACGGGAAGCCTTCATGCTGCGTATATTGGAGGGCCTGGACGTCGAACAGACGGCTCAGGCTATGGGCTGTTCCGAGGGCAGCGTGAAGACCCACTTATCGCGGGCCATGCATAGTCTCCGGCAGAGCTTAGGAGAACATTGGCGATGAAAATGCAGGAAATCGATGACATCTTCGCCCGCCGGGCCCGGGATCTGTTCCTGGAAAGCACCGGCCGGTTGGACCCCCAGACCCTGGCGCGGCTCAGTGAAGCCCGGCGCCGGGCCGTGGACGCGGTCGGGCAGAAGAGCCCGGGGGTCGCCCTGGGCTGGCGCCTGCCCGCCAGTGCCCTGGCCCTGGCGTTCGTAGGCGTCATCGGCGGCGCCCTGTGGACCGGCGGCTCCGCCCCGGCCCCCTCGGCGTCCTTCACTGCCGCCAATATCGACGCCCCCATGATGATGACCAGCGACAACCTGGACATGTATGCGGACCTGGATTTCTATCAGTGGATGGAGAGCCAGGACCAACCGGCCCAGGCTCCCGCCGCCCAGACGGTCGATGACGATTCCGACGACGACGATGATGACACCGGCGTAGGCGGATGAGCCTCAGGTCTGTGCGTTGCCCCCTGCTGGGGCTCGGTCTGTTGTTCCCCCTCATGATCGCCGCGCTGCCGGTCCACGCCGACAGCCCGCCGCTCGCTGCCAGCGATGCCAAGGTGCTGGACTTCATGGCCGATTGGCAGGGCGACGACGGTCGATGGGTGGATCCCATGACCTTCGCCCGCATCGATCCGGCGAAGGTGAAAGCCGATGACGCCCGTCGCCACGGCAAGCCCATGCCGGCCGCCGTGAGCAAGGCGGCGCCCGCCGCCGGCACCACCGAGGCCCGCGACGTCCGATGAGATCCGCGCCCCTGATCCTGCTCGTTGCCGCCGCCATCGCTGCGACCACGGCCGATGCCGCTCCGGCAGCAGTGACCGCGTCGCCGGTCGCCGCCATGGCGCAAGTGCCTGCTACCGGTCCTATCGCTTGGGAAGCGCTCACGCCGACGGAGCAGCAACTGCTGCACTACCAGAAGGACAAGTGGCCGAGCCTGCCGTCGCCGCGCCAGCACAGGCTGCTGAATGCCGCGGACCACTGGGCGCGTATGAGCCCTGCGGAGCGGGACAAGTTCCGGGAACGGGTGCAGCGTTTCCAGAAGCTCACCCCCGACGACCGCCAGCGCATGCGCCAGCGTTACGAGGCCTTCCAGAAACTGCCGCCGGACGAGCAGCAGCACATCCGCGATATGTACAAGAAGTACCAGCAGCTTCCGCCGGCGAAGAAGCAGCAGCTGCGCAGCAAATATCAGAAAGTGAAACCGGCCCACGATGATGCCCTGGACACCAAGCCGGCGCCGACCGCTTCCACGCGGTCAGTCCAGCCCCCGCCGCGATAAAAAACCCGCTGAGAAGCGGGTTTTTTGTGTCTAAGTCTAGAGAAGAGCCTAACCCCGCTTGGCGCGCATACGCAGCCGGCCATCGGACGAGGTCGGCGCTGGACCGAACAAGCGCTTCGAATACCGCAATGCAGCCGCCAGCCGTTTGGCCACGCCGGTCTGTCCGGTATCCACTTCCCTGTGTTTGCGGTTCCGCATGCGCCAGTAGCAGCTATAGATGCAGTAAGTAATCAAAGCTCATCGGGGTGGGGGAAATCCTCGTGCCCCGTGTAGGGCGCGCGTCCGTCGCTGTCAGGACGACGCTTCTCGGGGCTGCGTGCGAGGGTGGGCACGAAGATCGGGCCGATCATGCCGGCCTTGGCCTTGTTGGTGATCAGGCGGCCATTGCTCATGATCTCGCCGATATATCGCCCGTTCGGCGCGTGGATGTGGGTGCCGCGGCGGCGCCCGATGTGCTTGCCGCTGTACGTCCACAGATCATCGTCGATCCAGTAGCCGAAGCAGCGCCCCGACCAGCTCCACGCCCAATTCACGTCATCAGCCCTCACATCCAGCCAGGCTCTCGGTCGAGTTCCATTCTTTTTTCTGACCGCGAAGTCTACAGCGATGTTCCGGAGAAGATACGCATACGAAGGATTTTTTTGACCGAGACCAGAATTCGGCGCTGCTGAGATTACTTAATCTTGAATCCCTGAGTGGAGTGGAACGACTGAGATTACTTAATCTTGAATCACTGGGTGGTGTGGAACGGTGCGCCGGCGGCGTCGGCTGTTCAGTCGGGGGGGCTTGATGCCGTGGATGAGCGGCGCAGCCGCGAACGCTGCACCAGGATGCGCGGGCCAGGGGAGGTAGGTGCGCGCGTTCGCGCCAGGGAGGGCCAATCCAGTGTCTTGATGCCGTGGGTGAGCGTCGCAGCCGCGAACGCCCGCACTAGGATGTGCGAGCCGGGGGAGGTAGATGCGCGCGTTCGCGCCAGGGAGGGCTAATCCAGTGTCTTGATGCCGTGGATGAGTTTCGCGACCGCCTCCTGGCCGTCACCGTAGAGCATGCGGGTGTTGTCTCTATAGAAGAGCGCGTTCTCGATGCCGGAGAAGCCGCGGCCCTGGCCGCGCTTGATGACGATGACGTTCTTGGCCTTGTCCGCGTCCAGGATGGGCATGCCGTAGATGGGGCTGTCCTTGCGTTCCCGGGCATCCGGATTCACCACGTCGTTGGCGCCGATGATGAGGGCCACGTCGGCGTTGGGGAACTCCGGGTTGATCTCGTCGAGATCAGCAATGATGTCATAAGGCACGCCGGCTTCTGCCAGCAACACGTTCATGTGGCCGGGCATGCGCCCCGCCACCGGGTGGATGGCGAACTTCACCGTCACGCCGCGATCCTGCAATACCTTGGTCAGTTCCCAGACCTTGTGCTGGGCCTGGGCCACGGCCATGCCGTAGCCGGGGACGATGATCACCTTCGAGCCATAGGCCATCATCACGCCGGCGTCCGCGGCGTCGATGGGTTTCATGCTGCCGGAGACTTCGCCCGTGCTGGCCGCGGTCTCGCCGAAATTGCTGAATAACACGTTACCTATGGACCGGTTCATGGCTTTGGCCATGAGCTGGGTGAGGAGCGTGCCCGCTGAGCCCACCACCATGCCGGCGATGATCATGGCCGGGTTCTGCAGCACGAAGCCCTCGAAGGCCACGGCCAGGCCGGTGAAGGCGTTGTACAGCGAGATCACCACCGGCATGTCGGCGCCGCCGATGGGCACCGTCATGAGCACGCCGAAGATCAGCGCGGATGCGAAGAAGCCGATGAGCGGGCCGTAAGCTTCGCCCCAGCCCATCACCAGCATCACGCCGTGGCCGACGGCGAGCAGGAACACCAGGCCGTTCACCAGCTGTTGGCCCTTGAAGCGCAGCGACTTGTTGATGAGGCCCTGCAGCTTGGCGAAGGCGATCAGGCTGCCGCTGAAGGACACAGCGCCGATGAGCGCGCCGATCACCGCCAGGGTCACCGCGGGCCTGCTCAAGGTCGTCACATGCAGCAGTTCCGCCGCGGCGATGGCCGCCGCCGCGCCGCCGCCCATGCCGTTATAGAGCGCCACCATCTGCGGCATGGCGGTCATGGCCACCCGCTTGCCGCTCCACCAGGCGGCGATGCCGCCGATGAGGATGCCCGCCAGCATCAGGCCGAAGTTGTGCATGCCTGGATAGAGGAAGGTGATGAGCGTGGCGACCAGCATGCCGACGCCGGCCCAGACGATGCCGCCGCGCGCGCCTTTCGGCGAACTCATGCGCTTCAGCCCCAGGATGAACAACACTGCCGCCAGGAAATAGACGGCCTGGATGATGTCGCCGAGCAAGGCGGGAGAGAGGCTCATGATTTGCGCTGCCCGCTGACCTTGAACATCTCCAGCATGCGTTCCGTCACCACGTAGCCGCCCACCGCGTTGCCGGCGGCCAGGGCCACGCCGATGAAGCCGATGACCTGTTCCACCGGGCCGTCGGCCTGGCCCAAGGCCACCATGGCGCCCACCAGCACGATGCCGTGCACGAAGTTGGAGCCGGACATGAGCGGGGTGTGCAGGATCACCGGCACCCGCGAGATGACTTCATAGCCGGTGAACCCGGCCAGCATGAAGATATATAAGGCGATGAATCCGTCTATCACTTACGCACCCTCCACGAGCTTGCGAGTGGGTTCGTGCATTATTTTCCCGTCGTGGGTCACGACGCTCTTGGCATAGACCTCGTCGTTCCAATCTATGGAGATCGCCCCGTCCTTCACCATGGGCGTGAAGAAGTTGAGGAGATTCCGGGCGTACATGTCGGAAGCGTGCTCGGCCAGGAGGCTCGGCAGGTTCAGCGGGCCCGACACCAGTACCGCGCCGTGCCAGATGTCTTGGCCAGGCTCGGTGAGTTCGCAGTTGCCGCCGGTCTCGGCGGCGAGATCCAGCACCAGGGCGCCGGGCTTCATGGCTTCGACCATGGCTTTCATCACGATCTTGGGAGCGGGCCGGCCGGGGATGGCGGCGGTGGTGATCACCACGTCCGCTAGCGCCACGTGCTTGGCCAGCGCGTCCTGTTGTTTCTGCTTCTCTTCGGCGGTCAGCTCACGGGCGTAACCACCCGTGCCTTCCGCCGAGACGCCGGTGTCCACGAACTTGGCGCCGAGGGATTCCACCTGCTCGCGTGCCGCGGCGCGCACGTCATAGCCTTCCACCATGGCGCCCAGGCGTCGCGCGGTGGCGATGGCCTGCAGTCCGGCGACACCGGCACCCACCACCAGGACCTTGGCGGGGCGGATGGTGCCGGCGGCGGTGGTCAGCATCGGGAAGAAGCGCCCGAGTTTCTCGGCAGCGAGGAGCGCCGCTTTATATCCGGCGGCCGCAGCCTGAGAGGAGAGGGCATCCATGGCTTGGGCGCGGGAGATGCGCGGCACCAGTTCCATGGAGAACGCTGTCACCCGCGCGTCGCGCAATTCTTTGATCCGATCCGGATCCTTGTGGGGGCTGAGGAAGGACACCAGCACCGAACCCGC
>DATBAJ010000074.1:0-2897 GCA_036271575.1 Gammaproteobacteria bacterium | reverse complement strand
GGGGCACCGCCGGTGCTGGAGGGTCAGGTCTTGCAGTTGGTGCCCGCCCCGAACCGGTTTAACCTGCCCACATTCTTTGAAATCCACGTCTGGGCGTGGCGTAACAATCCGAATGGCGCGTTCGTGGACTGGAACACGCGCGTGACCTGTGAGCACGAGGGCCAGTAAGAGAAAGCGAAAAGAGGACCGTCTACGTTGACGGTCCTCTTTTTTGCTCTGCACTAGTAGCGGTAGGGGTAGTAGTAGCCGGGGGGCGGCGGTGGCGGCGGGTAGCCGTAGGGATACGGCGGACGCGGCCGGCGAACCGGGCGCGGTGCGACCGATGCCTGGAGCTGCTGCACCTCGGAGAGGCTGATGGGGCTGACGGTGAGCGGCGCCTTCAGGTGGAAGGTGAGCAGCGTCTCCGGCGGCATGATGGAGCGGGGGCCGGCTGAGGCCGCGGACGCTCCCAACCCTGCGCCACCGCCGATCAAGGCGCCGATGCCCGCACCGGCTCCGCCACCCGCGGCCGCACCGATGAGTGCGCCGATGGCGGCGCCGCCTACCGTGTTCGCGGCGGTGTAGCCGCCCTTACCCCGGGTATCCGTGGCAAAGGTATCGGTCGAAACGGGATAGCTCTGGCCACCAATGGTGAGCGAGGTGATCTGGAGAGCGAAACCGGCATCGCCACGGAGGGCGCCGGGCTTCT
The DNA here is from genome assembly GCA_036271575.1 of Gammaproteobacteria bacterium. Taxonomy (GTDB): domain Bacteria; phylum Pseudomonadota; class Gammaproteobacteria; order Natronospirales; family REEB76; genus DASUBN01. The sequence continues at coordinate 2,209 of DATBAJ010000074.1, read as the reverse complement.
TGACGCCGATGACGGTTCCCTGCAGGACTGCACCGCGCGGGATCACCAGATACTGTCCCTGGTAGATGTCCTGCGCCAGGGTCATTTGGAAGTTCTCGCCGCCCTTCAGACGGCGGCTATCGAGCGGCTCGGAGGTGCGGACGCTAAACAGGGTGCCGGGTGGGATGGTGAGCGGCGTGGAAGCGAGGTGCGGTGCGGCATAACCACGATTCTGCCCGCCATAGGGCTGCTGCGCGTAGCCCTGCTGCTGTCCGTAGCCCTGCTGCGGCGGGGGTGGATAGCCCTGCTGCGGATATTGGCCGTTGGGATTGCCGTAGGCGGGCTGCTGCGGAGGTGCCGGCTCCTGCTCGGGATTTTGATCGGATGGCTGGCCGGCCTGCTGATTTTCCTGTGGCTGTGACGGGATCTGGCCGTTCTGCACGTCGGGAGGCGGACCTGCCTGTCCCCACTGGCCGGAGGCGCCGGGTTTGGGTTGCTGCTGCGGCGTGTAGGGGGCCTGCTGCTGATTGGGATCGGTGGACTGTGCCTGCTGCACATCCTGATCCCCGGGATCACCGGGGTCGGCCTGGGCATCATTCTGGGCGCCCCCGGTGACAGTGACGTTGTTCACGACAGACTGGACACCATCCACTGTGGCAGCAACCACTTGAGCCTGACTCTTTGCAGTGCTGGATGAGGCTGTGCCGGCCAGAGTCACGACGCCGTTCTTGGCGGTGGCGGTGATGTGCTCGCCGCTAAGGTCGGGATAGCTGGAGATCGCCTTGACGACATCGGTCTGAATGGCGAGATCGCTGCGGGCGGCATCCTGCTGTGCGTAGAGGGCTGGCGCTGCGGCCAGCGTCGCAGCGCCAGTGAGACCAAGGCTCAATACGAAGGACAGACGGGCCGCAGCAGCGGGGGTGAGCCGGAAAGGTCCGGACCGGCGAGCTCGTGTGGAGGAATTCATAGGGTTGTACTCCCCTTTTCACTACTTATTTGGATGTTCCGATGTCCCTATTGGACGAGGGAAACATCCGTTCGATTGCACAAACCCCAAGGCGGCCGGATAGTTGCGCCATCCCGGTGCCGCACAAGACAACTCTGCCCGGAATTAAAGCTCCGGGCAGGTGCGGTTCGCAATAGCGTCTTTCTACTAGTTACCTGTTCTATTTGAGCCAAGTGCAGCTTTTCTTGACCGAAAAGCTGCGACCGGCACCATCTCGCCGGCCAGGTTCAAGGAGACATGCGCCAGCGCATGTGGGTGATTCGCAAGGCCATGCCCAGAGCCCTATTTCCCGCTCCGAAATTTCCGGATCAGGTTGGTGGTCGAGCTGTCGTGGGCGAGTTTCGGTTCGGTCGGACTGGTGAGCTCGCCGATGATCTTCTGCGCGAGAACCTTGCCGAGCTCCACACCCCACTGATCGAAGGAGTCGATATTCCAGATGGTGCCCTGGGTGAAGACGGAGTGTTCGTAGAGCGCCACCAGCTTCCCGAGAATCTCCGGCGTGAGGTGGTCGGCGAGGATGACGTTGGAGGGGCGATTGCCCTCAAAGACGCGGTGCGGGACGAGCCAGTCCGCGGTGCCCTCTGCCTTGACCTGTTCGGCGGTCTTTCCGAAGGCCAGGGCTTCGGCCTGGGCGAAGACGTTGGCGAGGAGCATGGCGTGCTGATCGCCGAGCGGGTTCAGCGTCTTCAGAAAGCCGATGAAGTCGCAGGGGATGAGGCGCGTGCCCTGATGGATGAGCTGATAGAAGGAGTGTTGGCCGTTGGTGCCTGGCTCGCCCCAGTAAACGGGACCGGTCGCGGTTTCGACGCGCTTCCCGTCGAGGGTGACGTGCTTGCCGTTGCTCTCCATGGTGAGCTGCTGCAGGTAGGCGGGAAAGCGCTTGAGGTACTGCTCGTAGGGCAGAACGGCTTGCGTCTGCGCGTCGAAGAAATCCGTGTACCAGACGGTGAGCAGGCCCATGAGTACGGGAAGATTCTCTTCAAGGGGCGCGGTGCGGAAGTGCTCGTCCATCTGATGGAAGCCGCTGAGCATGGCACGGAAGTTCTCCGGACCGATGGCCAGCATGGTGGAGAGGCCGATGGCGGAGTCCATGGAGTAGCGGCCACCGACCCAGTCCCAGAAGCCGAACATGTTTGCCGTGTCGATGCCGAACTTCTTCACCTCTTTTTCGTTGGTGGAGATGGCGACGAAGTGCTTCGCGATGGCGGACTCGTCTCCGCCGAG
>DATBAJ010000073.1:0-4196 GCA_036271575.1 Gammaproteobacteria bacterium | reverse complement strand
GCCGGGATGGCGCCGTAATGGGCTTCCAGTTGCGAGGGGAAGGCCCTCAGGGCGTCGAGTGTGGCGGAGTCCATGGGGTTTCTTGGGGTGGGGAGGGGCACAAATATCTTCCGGTAAACAGGGAATCGCGGCAAGGCTGCGGTGTCCAAGCTTGGGACTGTAAGCATGCCCCGGGTAGGATACCCAAGGTCCCCGTCGCGAGGTGCCGTGATGAAAGCTCACTCACTACTGATAGCTTTGCTGGTGGCGCTCTTCGGGTGTGCGGCGATGCACACGGACGACGATGATCGCACCGAGCTGCCCACGGGCCAGTTCATCACACCCTTGGCCGCGCCCGGCGCGAGCTTTGAGCCCCTGAACCCGCATCTGCACGACTTCCCGGACTATACGGCCGGCCAGGCCATGAGCGAGGCCCTGAGCCCGGACGGGCGCAGCTTGCTCGTCCTCACCACCGGCTACAACGTGCTGAACGATGCCGCTGGCAAGCCGGATCCGAAGGACTCGAACGAATACGTCTTCGTCTATGACGTGAGTGGCCCGAAGCCGGTGCAGGTCCAGGTGATCCAGGTGCCCAACACTTTCGCCGGGCTCGTGTTCGCGCCGGATGGCGCGCGCTTCTACGCCTCGGGCGGCGGGGACGACGAGATCCACGCCTATGATCAGCGGAGCGGCTCCTGGGAGGAGCTCATGCCGCCCATGCAGCTCGGCCACAAGCAGGGCAACGGTATCCAGGTCACAAGCGTGGTGGCGGGGATCGCGGTGACGGCGGATGGGAAACGCCTGGTGGCGGCCAACTACTACAACGATTCCATCTCCATCATCGATCTCGCCAGCGGCAAGCCGGAGGGCGAACTGGATCTGCGCCCCGGGAAGTCCGGCGGTGCCGCCGGCACACCGGGCGGCGAGTATCCCTTCTGGGTGGTCATCAAGGGCGATACCACCGCTTACGTCGGCAGCCAGCGGGACCGCGAAGTGGACGTGGTGGATATCGCCGCCGCGCCGAAAGTCATCGGTCGCATCCCCTTGAAGGGCACGCCCGTGAAGATGCTGCTCGACGCTGCAGAACAGCATCTCTACGTGGCCTGCGACAACAGCGATGTGGTGGCGGTGATCGACACGGCCAAGAACCAGGAGACCGGCGCCATCTCCGCGCTGGCGCCGCCGGGTGTGGTGAACGCATCCTTCGACTACCGCGGCGTGGCGCCCAATGGTCTCGCCCTCTCGGCGGACGGCACGCGGCTCTATGTGACCGATGGCGGCACCAATGCGGTGGCGGTGGTGGCGCTCGATCAGCCGAAGCCGCAGGTGATCGGTCTCATCCCCACGGGCTGGTATCCCCAGGCGGTGGTGGCGGGCCATGTGCAGCAGCAGCTCTACGTGGTGAATAGCCGCTCCAAGCCGGGCCCCAATCCGACGAACCCGACCCACCGCTTGGACCCGGTGAAGGCAGGGGCGAATAACCACTACGTGCTGCAGCTCTCCAAGGCGGGGTTCCTCACACTGCCGCTACCCTCCGGCGCGCAGCTCCGCACGCTGACTCAGCAGGTGATGGCGAACGACGGCTTCCGCACCCCGGCCACACCGGCGGATCGGGCCATGATGGCGGCGCTGCACGCGCGCATCAAGCACGTCATCTACATCATCAAGGAGAACCGCACCTACGACCAGATGCTGGGGGATTTGGGCAAGGGCAACGGCGATCCCAGCCTCGTCGAGTTCGGTACCGCCACCACGCCGAACTTCCACGCCGTGGCGGGCCAATTCGCGGACTTGGACAACTTCTACACTTCCGGCGAGGTGAGCGGCGAGGGCTGGCCCTGGAGCACCGCGGCACGCGAGAGCGACCAGGGCGCGAAGACCGTGGCACCCGCCTACGCGAACCGCGGCGTGGAGGATGACACTTTCGCCGTCAACCGCAACATCGACGTGGCGCTGCCGGATGCGAAGTCGCGCCTGAACACCGATCCGGATACACCCCAGGACCCGGATCTGCTGCCGGGCACGGCGGATGTGGCGGGCATGGACGGTCCCCAAGGCCAGGTGCAGCAGGGTTACCTGTGGAGCGCCGCGCTGCGCGCGGGTCTGACGGTGCGGAACTACGGCATGGATGACGATGGCGCACGCTATCAGCCCGACAGCAAAGCTTTCATACCCCTGGAGCGCGATCCCTACGCCAAGCATCTCAAGCTCGCGTTCCCGGCGATCGCCGATCTGCTCGACATCACCGATCCTTACTACCGCGGCTTCGATGCGGCGTTCCCGGACTTCTACCGGGAACGGGAATGGCAGCGGGAGTTCACCGAGTTCGAGCAGGACGGCAAGCTGCCGGCGCTCTCGCTGGTGCGGCTGGCAGGCGACCACATGGGCAGCTTCGACCGGGCGCTGGACGGGGTGAACACACCGGAGCTGCAGCAGGCGGACAACGACTATGCCGTGGGCCGGCTCATCCAGGCGGTGGCGGAGAGCCCTCGTTACCGGGACAACACGCTCGTCTTCGTGATCGAAGACGACTCCCAGGACGGTCCGGACCATGTGGATGCGCACCGGAGCACGGCCTACATCGTAGGCCCCTACGTGAAGCAGGGCGCCGTGGTCAGCGACTATTACACCACCGTCAACATGCTGCGCACCATCGAGGACGTGCTCGGCATAGACCACCTGAGCATCTTCGATGCCAATGAGCGGCCGATGACGAGCGTGTTCGATCTGGAGCGGAAGGACTGGACATTCAAGGCCGTGCCCTCCGGGTATCTGGTTAAGAACACGAAGCTGCCCCTCCCGGATGCAGCGCAGAGCGCAACGGCCGGGCCGACGCCCACCCACAGCGGCGCCTACTGGGCGAAGCAGACCGCCGGCATGGATTTCTCCAGCGAGGACCGGGTGGATGCGGTGGGCTTCAACCGCATCGTCTGGCAGGGCCTGATGAGCGTGCCTTATCCGGAGGAACGCAGCGGCACGGACTTGCGTGCCCCGGGGGATGGCGGCAAGCCTTAGGGAGCCGCGGCAAAAGTCCAGGGAGGGGCTTTTGCAGGTGATCAGGGAGCGGCAGCGAGCCAACCACCGGCGGACTGTATCGGCAGAGGCGAACCGGCGGCGGAGACCCAGGCGGCCAGCGCATAGCGCCTGGCTTTCACCGCCACGGGTGCCGGCAGCGTCAGCGTGCTCTGGTAGTTGCCGTCCTTACCCTTCGTCAGTGTGCCCGTCGTATCTGAAACGACCAGGAAGTCGTGACGCAGGGTCACACCTTTGTTCTCGCCTGCGCCTACCGCGATATCCACGCCGAAGGCCAGCAGCACCACTTGGATCTCCAGCGCTTCGCCGCGCGGCTGGGTCGGTGCGAACTGCACAGTGACCTTGCGCCCGTCGGCCGTGAGACTTAAAGGTCCGATCTTGGCGTCCGCATTTACCAACGGGGCTTTATCGGTGGATCCGGGGCGCGTGGGCACGCCGTCCAGCACGAACTCGGGTGTATAGATGACCTTGCCCGTGAGGCTGCTCGCCTGGGCGGCGATCGCCTGCTGGCGCTCGGTATAGCTGTGGCTGTCGAAGGGATCCTTCCAACCGTCGTTGTCCCAGTAGTCCACATGGAAGGTGACCGGCACCAGTTGCGTCCACAGGTGGCCATCCTGCTGCAGGCGCGAGATCCATTCCTCGGCGGGCGGGCAGCTATTGCAGCCTTCGGAGGTGTAAAGCTCCAGTAGGCTCACATGCTTGGCGGAGCCGGCGATGGTCTGGGGCGCCGCAAGCACATTCGCCGATAGGCTTAAGGCCGCTACCAGTGACAGTCCGTTACTCCAGCGCATATCACGTCTCCAGATCGGCCTGATATCTTGGACCCTACATTGAAGGATTTGTTACCGATATTCCGTGGAATCGCGCTAAAACCATGGATTTTCTTACCTGCCGGGCGCGGCCGCCAGGAAGCAAAGGACGCGTTTTAACATGTCTAGTAGAATGGCGACCCTATGAAACTGTCAGTGAATCAAAAGAAACTGGAGAAGCGCCTGCGCCATGGCGTGGGTAAGGCTATCCAGGACTTCAACATGATCGAAGAGGGCGACCGGGTCATGGTCTGCCTCTCCGGCGGCAAGGATTCCTACACGCTGCTGGATGTGCTGCTCAAGCTCCGTGAGAGCGCGCCGGTGAAGTTCGAGATACTGGCCGTGAACCTGGACCAGAAGCAGCCCGGTTTCCCC
>DATBAJ010000072.1:0-8686 GCA_036271575.1 Gammaproteobacteria bacterium | reverse complement strand
TGCCGGTATTCGGTCTCGGCGATCATCATGCCGGCGAGGAATCCACCCAGGGCGAGCGACAAGCCGAGCGCCGCGGTGCCGAAGGCGGAGGCCATGGTGACCAGGAGCGCGGTGAGCGTGAACAGCTCCGCGGAACGGGCGCTGGCGATCTGGTGCAGCAGCGGGCGCAGCAGCCAGCGGCCCGCTGCCAGGATCACCACCACCGCGAAGCTGCCCTTGGCGAAGGCCCACAGCATGTGGCCGGCGATGGCGCCTCCCCCTAAGCCGTCGGCAAGCGCCGGTATCAATATGAGGAAGGGGATGACCGCCAGGTCCTGGAACAGCAGCACCGCTACGGCCGAGCGGCCGTGCTGCAAGCCGATCTCGTTCTGCTCCGTGAGTTGCTTGGCCGCGATGGCGGTGGAGGACATGGCGAAGGCGCCGCCCAACACGATGGCTACCGGCGTGCTCGCACCCATCAGCCGCGCCGCGGCCACCGTGCCGAGGGTGGTGAACAAGACCTGTGCGCCGCCGAGCACGAACACGGACTTGCGCATCACCCAGAAGCGCGGCACCGAGAATTCCAGCCCCAGGGTGAACAACAGGAACACCACACCGAACTCGGCGAGTTCGCGGGTATCGGCGCTGTCGGTGATGAGACCGACACCGTGGGGGCCCACCAGGAAACCGGTGACGAGATAGGCCAGCACCGCGGGCAGGTGCAGGCGGCGCAGCGCCGCCACCACGAATACCGCGACCCCCATGAGGATCAGGATGGAACGCAGGGTAGTGTGTTCCATTGGTCTTGCCAGCACCCCAATCCGATCAATGACTTGCATCATAGCTAAAAATCGATGACCCCGGCCGTCTCCGGGGCGAACCAAACCGCTCGCCGGCAATCCAATTAAGGCTAAGCTGTCGCCCTCCTAGGGGTCGTCCAACCATGAGGAACGCAAGCATGTCCCTACGCAAGCTCCTGCCCGCCGCCTGTTCAGCGGTGGTCGTGGCCCTCGCGCTGCCGGCCTTCGCCGACAGCCCGGCGGCGAACCCTCAGCCCGATTTCTCCTCGGCCAGCGAGTTCCCTCCGGATCCCTTCCCCTCCACCTATCACCCGCTGCCCTCCACGCCGACCCTGATCCGGCACGTCACCATCTATACCGGTACCGGCACCGAGATCGACGACGGCGACGTGCTGATGAAGGACGGCAAGGTGGCGGCGGTGGGCAAGGATTTCAGTCCCGGCGCCGGCGTGACCGTCATCGACGGCACCGGCAAGTTCGTGACCCCCGGCATCATCGACATCCACTCGCACCTGGGCGTGTATCCCTCGCCGGGCGTGGATGCGCTCTCGGATGGCAACGAAGCCACCATGCCCAACACGGCCATGGTGCGTTCCGAGAACTCGGTCTGGCCCCAGGACCCGGGTTTCAACACCGCCCGCGCCGGCGGCGTGACCACGCTGGAGATCCTGCCCGGCTCCGCCAACCTGTTCGGCGGCCGCTCCGTGGTGCTGAAGAACGTGCCCTCGGTGACCACCGAAGGCATGAAGTTCCCGGACGCGCCCTACGGCCTGAAGATGGCCTGCGGCGAGAATCCGAAGCGCGTGTACGGCAGCCATGGCCAGTTTCCCTCGACCCTGATGGGCGACGTGGCGGGTTACCGCCAGGCCTGGGCGGATGCGCAGGCCTATGACAACGAGTGGAAGGCCTGGGCGAAAGACAAGAAGGGACCGCCGCCGGGCCGCGACCTCAAGTTGGAGACCCTCGCGGAAGTGCTGAACGGCCGGGTGCGGGTGCAGATGCACTGCTACCGCGCCAACGAGATGGCCACCATGCTCGACGTGGCCAAGGAGTTCCACTACCACATCGCCGCCTTCCACCACGCGGTGGAGGCTTACAAGATCCCGAAACTGCTGGCCGCCAACGGCACCTGCGCGGCCATGTGGGCCGACTGGTGGGGCTTCAAGATGGAAGCCTGGGACGGCATCCGCGAGAACATCCCCATGGTCGACGCGGGCGGCGCCTGCGCCATGATCCATTCCGACGATGAGAATGGTATCCAGCGGCTGAACCAGGAGACCGCCAAGGCCTGGGCTGCCGGCAACCGCGTGGGACTCAACATCAGCGAGGCCCATGCGGTGATGTGGATGACGCTGAATCCGGCCAAGGCGCTCGGTATCGACAACCTCACCGGTTCCCTGGAGAACGGCAAGGATGCGGACCTGGTGCTGTGGACCGGCAATCCCTTCAGCGTCTACAGCCACGCAGAGAAGGTGTTCCTGGACGGCGCGCTGGTCTATGACCGCGACGATCCCAAGCTGCAGCCCAGATCCGATTTCGAGCTCGGCAAACTCGGCGTGATGGGAGGTGCCCTGTGAAGCGTAACCACCTATATATGACGCTGGCCCTGGCGGGCTTCATTGCCGCGCCGGCCTTCGCCGACACCTACGCCATCACCGGCGGCACGGTGTACACCCTCGGTACTGCCGGCAAGATCGAGCACGGCACCGTCATCATCAAGGACGGCAAGATCACCGCGGTGGGCGCCGACGTGGCGATACCTGCGGGGGCCACCCGCATCGATGCCACCGGCAAGATGGTGACGCCGGGCATCATCGATCCCGAGAGCGTGTTCGGCCTGAACGAGGTGGACGCGGTCTATCAGACCCAGGACTCCGCCATCACCAGCACGCACTTCACTGCATCCTTCGACCCCACCGAGGGCATCAACCCGCGCTCCATGGTGATCCCCGTGAACCGCGTGGAAGGCGTGACCCGTGCGGTGATCGCGCCGGGCAATAACAGCAGCATCCTGCAGGGCCGCGGCAGCGTCATCTCGCTGGACGGCGTGCAGGGCTATGTGCTGAAGGATCCGGTGGCGCTGTTCGTCACGCTGGGAGAGGCGGGACAGAAGACCGCCGGCGGCGCGCGTGCCGGCGCGCTCATGACCCTGCGTGAGGCCTTCCAGGACGCCAAGGACTACGCCGCCAACCGCGCCGCCTACGACAAGGCTGCGCGTCGCAGTTACACGCTGTCGCGTCCCGACCTGGAGGCGCTGCAACCGGCGCTGAAAGGCGAGATGCCGGTGGTGGTGCAGGTGGACCGGGCCAGCGACATCGAAGCGGTGCTGGCGCTGGCTACCGAGTTCAAGCTCAAGCTCATCGTGTCAGGTGGTGCCGAAGGCTGGATGGTGGCGGACGAGTTGGCCAAGGCCAAGGTGCCGGTGATCCTCAACCCCACCCGCGACCTGCCGGAATCCTTCGAGTCACTGGGTGCCGAGTTCCAGGACGCAGTGAAGCTGCAGAAGGCTGGCGTGCTCATCGCCTTCGAGGTGGGTGACACCCACAAGTCCTGGAACGTGCGCCAGTACGGTGGCATCGCCGTATCCAACGGTCTGCCCTGGCTGGAAGCGGTGAAAGCCATGACCCTGAATCCGGCGCGCATCTACGGCCTGGACAAGGGTGTGGGTACCCTGGAAGCGGGCAAGGACGCGGACCTGGTGGTGTGGAGCGGCGACCCGCTGGAGCTAACCAGCTTCGCCGACCAAGTGTTCATCCGCGGCAAGGCCATCCCCATGGTCGATCGCCAGCGCGAACTGCGCGACCGCTATCTGCCTTACGTCAAACCGGATGCGCCGGCCATGCCGCCGGCCTATTCGGGCAACTGACATGTAACCTTGTGTGACGCCGTGGCGGAGTTCACCGCCACGGCGTCAGCGCTATACTGCCCGGGAGATTCAGCCTTGGGCCCTCTTAACATGCAACGTCTGTTCCGTCTCATCACCGGCATCAGCATCGCCCTGTGGCTGCTGGGCGCCTCCAACTGCACCCAGAACAGCAACGCCGCTGCGCCGCAGTTCGTCACCACCCTCACGGTGCAGAACTCCGCCGGCCAGCCCACCGTCTCCTTCGCCCAGGGCGACACGGTGCAGTTCCTGCTCACCATCCGCAATCGCACTGACCAGGCGCAGAAGTTGTTCTTCAACAGTGATGAGCTCCTGAACCTCGCGGTGGTGGACGCCGGTACCGCCACGGTGGTGTGGACCTGCGATAACGACACCACCAATGCCTGCATCATCGGCAGCAACCACGGCACGGCGTCCACCAGCGGCTCCGGTTTCAACGAGATCGACTTCCAGCCCTTCCAGACCCAGACCGTCACCGTCACCTGGAACCAGACCGACGACAGCGGGGCCCAGGTGCCGGTGGTACCGAACAACCCCGGCAGTTCGAGCGTGGGCCAGTACGAAGTGATGGGCGGCTTCACGGTGTTCAACACCGCCGGCCCCGGCTCCGGCGCCGACAGCGGCTCCTCCATGGCGCAGGGCCCGCCCACCTCCAGCCAGCTCTTCCCCAGCGTGTATCGTTCCACGCTGTCAGCTTTCACCATCAACTGACGCCATGCACCCGCTGCGCATGTTCCTCGGTCTCACGGCGCTGGCCCTGTCAGCACAGGCGCAGGCTGCCGGCGGCTGCAGTCCGGACTCAGGCATAACGCTGCCGCCGGGCTTCTGCGCCACGGTGTTCGCCGACGACTTGGGTGCCGCGCGGCATATGGCGGTGGCACCGGACGGCGTCGTGTATGTGGCCTTGCAGTCCGAGAACAAGGGCGGCGCCATCGTGGCGCTGCGCGACAGCAAGGGCAGCGGTCACGCAGACCAGACGGTGCGGTTCGGCAGCGAGGGCGGCAGCGGCATCGCACTGCACGGCGAGTATCTCTATTTCGCCACGCCCACGTCGGTGCTGCGCTACAAGCTTCCGGCGGCGGCGGATTCCAGGCCGGAGACCGTGGTCAGCGGTTTCCCGTCGCAGGACGAGCACGCCGCCAAGAGCATCGCCATCGACGATGCCGGCCACCTGTACGTGAACGTGGGTGCGCCTTCCAATGCCTGCCAGAAGGACGACCGGACGCCGGGCTCGCCAGGACGCTTGCCCTGTCCCCTGTTGGAAGATCACGGCGGTATCTGGCGCTTCGATGCTGACAAGACCGGCCAGCATTTCCCCAGGGGCGGCCAGCGTTATGCCACCGGCATCCGCAATGCCGTGGCCATCGCCTGGCTCGCGCCGGCCAAGAGCCTGTACGTGGTGCAGATGGGCCGCGACCAGCTTGCGGACAACTGGCCGAAGCTGTTCAGCAACGAGCAGAGCGCGGAGTTGCCGGCGGAGGAGTTGTTCCGGGTGGAGCAGGGCGGCGACTTCGGCTGGCCCTACTGCTACTACGACCAGCTCCAAGGCAAGAAGGTGCAGGCGCCGGAGTACGGCGGCGACGGCAAGAAGCAGGGCGGCTGCGCGAAGTACGGACAACCCTTGGCGGCCTTCCCGGGCCATTGGGCGCCGGAAGCCTTGTTGATGTATTCCGGCAAGCAGTTCCCCGCCGCGTATCAGGGCGGCGTGTTCGTGAGTTTCCACGGCTCCTGGAACCGGGCGCCGCTGCCCCAGGCGGGCTTCAAAGTAGTGTTCCTGCCGTTCAAGGACGGCAAGCTGGGCGCCTACGAGACTTTCGCTGATGGTTTTGCCGGGATGAAGGTGATAACGGACGACAGTTCTGTCCGCTATCGGCCAATGGGTTTGGCGGAGGGACCGGACGGTTCCCTCTATATAGGTGATACCCAGAAGGGAAGAATCTGGAAAATCGTATATACGGGTCAGCACTGATCTGCCTCCGGTATCATGGCCGCCTCTTCAAGGCGGCTTTTTCATGCTCACACTCCTGTTGGGATTCTTCATCCTGGTGACGTTGGGCGGCGCAGCATTCGCGGTGCTGGAGCATCGCGGCCGCGCGCTGCCGCTCAAGCTGAGCGTGTGGCATGGCTTGGCGGGCGTCGCCGCCATCGTGCTGCTGGTGATGCAGGCCGTTGCGCACCCGGGCAACCATCCGCTCAACGTCGCCATCGTGATCTTCATCCTCACGGCCTTGGGTGGTCTGTTGCTGTTCGCGTTCCGCGCCTCACGCCAGCGCCTGCCCCTGGCGGTGGTGCTGCTGCATGGCCTGTTCGCGGTTGCGGGACTCACGCTGCTGTTCGCCGGCTGGTCGAGGATGCGATAGATGCAGGACTCAGGCTCCCTGCGTCTGTCACGTCTGCACGGTCTCGCGGCGTCCCTGGATCTCGCGGGTCTGGCGCTGGTACTGCTGCAAGCCCGTTTCCTGGTGCCGGCGGAGCGGGCCGATAGCAGCGTACTGCTCCTGACCCTGTGCGTGGTGCCCATAGCCTGGGTGGTGTTCCTGCTGGTGCCGCGGCGCGCGGGACTCAAGGCGGAGACCCACGTGCCGCGCCGTTCGCTGCTGGTGTATGCCACCTTGGGGACGCCGCTCCTGGCGACCGCCCTGACGCTGCTGCTAGTGCTTGCGAGCCACAGCTTCGACAGCTTCGCGGGCTTCGCACTGGTGATCGCAGCGGACGCGGGCCGTAACCTCTGCGAGTGGCTGCGCTACCGTTTCCCATGACCCGGCACATCCATACCGAGATCCTTATCCAGGCGTCGCCGCAGCGGGTGTGGCAGGTGCTGACCGATTTCGCGGCTTACCCGCAATGGAACCCGTTCATCGTCTCCCTGCAGGGCAGGGCGGAGTGGGGCGAGCGGCTCACGGTGCGGATACGCATGGGCGGGGGCAAGGAGCATGTCTTCAAGCCGGTGCTGTTGCAGGCCACGCCGCCGACGCGGCTGCGTTGGCTCGGCCGGCTCGGGGTACCGGGGCTGTTCGATGGCGAGCATGACTTCGCTCTGGAAGAGCAGGCGGGCGCGACGTTGTTGCGCCACAGCGAGTCCTTCCAGGGTTACCTGGTGCCGCTTCTATGGAGGTCGGTGGAACCCGCCTCCCGCGCGGGTTTCGAGGCCATGAACCGGGCGCTCAAAGCCCGTGCCGAAGCAGGGCCCGGGTGAATCCCGTAGTGTGGGATTCGGTAAATTAAGCTACTCTTGGGTCAAATCCGGTTATGGAAAACCTGCGGTGACGGGTTCCAGCGCCGACTCCGGGGTGATGCCTAATTAAAGATCCTGCAAGGCGCGCGCACGCATGCCCGCATTCCTGAAGAACAAGACCCTATGGGGACTACTGTTGCTGACCGCAGCGACCCTGCTCGCCCTGTTGCAAGGGGGCATGGGGCCTGAGTGGGCGGGTTACCGCTTCGGCGAGACCCTGGCGCCCAAGCGCGCGCCGAATCCGCAGGTGGTGGTGGTCGCCATCGACGGCACCGCCCTCAAGCAATACGGCCCCTGGCCATGGCCGCGCAGCTATCTCGCGAAGCTGGTAGACGTCCTGGGAGACGACAAGGCCGCGGTCATCGCCCTCACCGACGATCTGTCGGCGCCGCAGAATGCCGCGGCGCTGGATTATCTGAACCAGCTGCAAAGCTTCGCCGCCACCGATCCCGCCCTCGGCGCGAAACTCAATGAAGCCCAGGGCGCACTGGATACCGACGGCGCCTTGATGGCGAGCATGGTGCGCTCGGGCCGGGTGCTGCTGGCGGCAAGGGGCACACGCCTCGACTTGGCCTCGGCTCCGCCGGACTCGAACGGCAGCCCGCCCTTCGCCCTGCCGATCGATGTGCCCGCGGCGCCGGCGGTGGCGCTGGATCCGCCGCTGGCGAAGTTCACCAATGCCGCCCGCGGCGTCGGCTATGTGGACCAGGATGCCGGCACCGCCGTGACGCCGCTCCTGGTTCAATATTCGGGGCATGTGGTGCCGACCTTGGCGCTCCTCACCGCTGCGCGCGAGCAGGATATCGAGCCCAGCCGGCTCGGCGTGCAAAGCCTGGGAGGGATCACGCTGGGTGATGTCTCGATCCACACCGACCGCGGCATGCGCGTGCTCACGCAAGAGCGCGCGGATGCGATCCCGCGCTACGGCTTCTCCGAAGTGGTCAGCGGCGCGACACCGGCGGAGAAGCTCGCGGGCAAGACCGTGCTGGTGGGGCGCGTGGTACCGGGCCAGGGTGCGCCGGTGCTGAGTGCTGCGACCCTGGTCTCGGGGTTGCTCAACGGCGATCTCGTGTCCACGCCGTTTTGGGCCTGGGGACTGCGCGCGCTGCTGACGCTCGCGATGGGTCTGTATCTGATGCTGCTCTTGCCGCGGCTCGGGCCGGTGGCGGCCATCGCCGCGAGCGCGGTGCTGGCGCTGGCGCTGCTCATCGGCGAATACGTGCCGCTCCTGTCCCAGGCGCTATGGCTGCCCTTGATGCTGCCGTTCCTGGTGCTGGTGTTGGGACACTTCGCGCTCGGCGGCCTGCGCTTCGTGCGCGAGCGTAGCGGCGTGTCACGCGGCGCCATGTCCGAGCTCAACCGCGAATACGCACTGGCGCTGCAGGCGCTGAGCCGCTTCGACTTGTGTTTCGCGCGTTTCAAACTGTGCTTGCCCTCGCGCATGCTGTGCGACAACCTGATGGCGCTCGGCCAGGAGCATGAACGCGGTCGGCGCTACTCCCAGGCACTCGAGGTCTACGCTTACGTGCAGAAGGTGGCGCCGGCCTATGAGGGCCTGAACGAACGCCTGGAGCGGCTGCGCCAGCTGGAGAGCACGCCGGCCATGACCCGCACCGGCAGCGCCGCCACCCTGTCGCGCGCCCTCTCGAGCGGAGGTCTGCAGAAGCCCATGCTCGGCCGCTACGAGCTGGTGCAAGAACTGGGGCGCGGCGCCATGGGCGTGGTGTACCTCGGCAAGGACGCCAAGATCGGTCGGCAGGTGGCCATCAAGACCCTGGCCTTGTCCGA
>DATBAJ010000071.1:0-71217 GCA_036271575.1 Gammaproteobacteria bacterium | reverse complement strand
TCCTCCTGGTGGCCGCAGGCGTAGGCTACGTCTCGCACCTAGTGCTCGACAGTTTGACGCCGCGCGGCCTCCCACTCATTACGTAGCCGCTCGGAATACCTCCTCCGATAGCCGGCCATGGATGGCCCTCACCCAGACGGCCTCCCCGCCGACAAGTTGTAGCTCATGCGCGCTGGATAGGTTCATCCTGCTGGGTGATACCCCGTAACCATGTCGCCCGCTCAAAAATGTCCCGTAACCGTGTCGTTTGCCGGCGGATTTTGACAATCCGCGGGAGGGCTATTCTAAGAAAACCCCAACCAAACAGTCAGTTACACCGGAAGTGAGCCAGCGACGCGGTTAACGGAAACCGACACAGAGATGTCAGAGACTTCAGCTCTGAATTGCCCCACCTGCTCTGAATCCCCTCAGCCGGATGGCCTGGACTCGCAGATGTGGACCCGCACTTCCATGAGCTTCGTACCGGAGAATCTGAATTGCTCTGCGATGTAGATCACCCCATCTGAGCCCGCCACCTCCACGCGAGCAGTCGCAAAGACCGTATCGCCATCGCCGTAGACTCCCAGTAACTGGAAGGTCTCAAAATCATAGAAGCGACGAACGTCCGGGTAGAACCGCTGAAACTCCTGCAGACCATGATATGTCCCACCGAAAGGCAGCGAGGCCGACTCGTGCATGACCAGGTCGGAATCGAATCTACCCGGATAATCCTCAAGACGTTTCTTCTGGCCAAGCATTTCCGCGATGAACGCTTTATTGGCATCTGTGACACTCATCCGCATCTCCATCTAGCACCGGTTGATGTGTCAATCCGCCCTCAAGTGATGACCAACTCCTTACCCCGATATCATCCGTTGCGGGACAACTTTCCACCAAACCAAAAGAAGCCACCGCTGGATTGCTCCAGCGGCGGTCCTGGTCAGTACTTACCGGGGTATCAGCCTTGCGGCGGGTTCACCACCGTCAGGTCGTTATGTACCGAGGTCACGCCATTCACGCCCTGAGCTGCCTGTACGGCGGCGCTGGCGGCCGAGGCGGAATCGACGTCGCCACTCAAGGTGACCACGCCGTCGCTCGACTGTACGTTGATCTCATTGGCGTTCACGCCTGGCGTATTGGCCAGGGTCGTCTGGACGTTGCTGGTGAGCGCCACGTCGTCCACTGGCGCCGTCGAGCCGCTGCTCACAGTGCCGGTGCCGCTGGTGGTGGTGGTCGTGGTCGTTGCCACCGGCTGTTGTTCGTTGGCGTGACCGGCGCAACCGCCGATCAGAGCCGCCAGCAGCGAAGCGGCCGCGAGGGAGGCGGAATACTTGATAGTGCTTCTCATGGTCTCATACTCCTTTCAAACTTTATGCGTTCTATGATTTGACAAGATATCCAGGTTCGACACCGTGCATGCACGCTGCAGTCCGACCCTGAATATCAGCTTCCATTTTGTTCTCTGCTGAAGATAATTTCCGTGCAGTAACTCACAATGAACGCGACATGTACGAGCACGTAAACATCACGTCGCCTCCATGTCGCTCCGTACCGCCAATGTCGATGCTTTCGGGGTGAATAACCTCGCGCGCAGGAACTTAACCACCTGGTAGAGCATCAAGGCGCGCCCCACCCAGCGTCTGGCGCCGGTCAAGGCCACCAGTCCCGTAGTCAACACCGACATGCCGGCGGCACCAGGCCGTGCGCGCACCCAACCCGCGATCGACACGACGCGATTTATCCAATGTACGAAGCCGTCGAATTCAGAGCAGACTGTTGCAAGCTCACCGCGTTGCATCGCCGCCCGTTCCACCAGTCGTTCACGCTGATGGTGCAACTCCACCACGCGCAATCGCAAGGATCTGATCATGATCTCAATCCCTCCTGATCCTTGCGCAACTCCTCGACCGTGACCGAAAACAACTTCGATTTCTGTCCAAGGCACTTGCGCAGTTTCAGTGCGGTCACGGAAGCCAGGACCACATAGCTCACGGTGATGAACCCCAAGGCCGCCAGGCGATGGTCATCCCAGAACGCCGCAACCAGCAGCAGCGAGAGGAAGATCAGAGCCAGAGCACCGAACAACATGGTGAAAGCCCCCCATGCCATCATCTCGCTCAGGCGCAGCCTCTCCTCCTCCAGCTCGCTGGCGGCGATCTCAAGCCGGGTACCGACGATGGCTATCAGCGTCGCCACGAAGTTCTTCGCGGAGACCAGCACGCCATGCACCGGCCCCGGCTGGGCCATGATGCCGTCTTCGATCATGATTTCGAGGATGAGCCCACGCGTGTCAGCAGGAAGCCCAACACGAAACCTACGCCACCGGCGATGGCCACCGATTGCCAGGGGTTACCCCGCACGTAGTCGTCCGTGGCCTTGACGGTGACGCGGGTCCTGTCAACTACCGCCTTCTGCACGGTATCCAGGCGTTGTTTGGCATCCGCAAGCCGGTCCGTCATGCGTGAACGCATGGCCACCATCTTCTCGCCGCCCTGGGCGGCAGTGGCGCCGAGCAGTTCTTCCGTGTCTGCGATGAGCGCCTCGAAATCGGCGATCAGTTTTTCCTTGCTGGCATGCTGTTGTGCCGCGAGGTTGGTACTTGCCATGGTCTCGACTCCTTTGGTTGCATCCAAACGGCTGATCCTGCGCATACGGACGCTCTACACTTTCGGCGCGCCCCGGCGGGCCAGGCCGAAGATGAGCGAGAGCAGGAACAACACGATGAATATGAAAAATAAGATCTTGGCGATGCCTACGGCGCCAGCGGCGATACCGCCGAAGCCGAAGATGGCCGCGATCAGCGCGATAACGAGAAACACTCCGGTCCAATAAAGCATGGGGATTCGACTCCTGTCATTCGGATTGACTCGGAAATTACATCGTGCGCGGCATGCTTACTGTGCTGTTGTGCACAGAGAGACACACGTCAGGTGATTACCTGACGGATATGAAGATAGGGTTATCTGTCAGGACATGCTGGAAGCGGACCATGGAAGAAATTATCAGCACAAAATCGGCACTTTCAGGACTTCTGCATAGGCTCGCCCTTCTCCTTGACCTCGGCGATATAGCTGTACATCACCGGCACCACATAGAGCGAGAACAAGGCGCCGATGGAGAGTCCTGTGGTGATGACGAGCCCCATGTCGAAGCGGCTCACGGCGCCAGGTCCACTCGCCACCAGCAGCGGTACCACGCCGAACACCATGGCGCCGGTGGTCATGAGGATGGGCCGCAAGCGGATGCTGGAGGCTTTCTCCACCGCTGCGGAGCGGTCCAACCCCTCCTCTTCCTGCATCACATTGGCGAACTGCACGATCAGGATGCCTTGCTTGGTGATGAGGCCGATGAGGGTGATGAGCCCCACCTCGGTGTAGATGTTCAGGGTGGCGAAACCCAGGTACAGAAATATCAATGCGCCGCACACGGACATCGGCACGGTGATGAGCACGATCAGGGGGTCGCGGAAGCTCTCGAACTGCGCCGCCAGGATCAGGTACACCAGCATGATGGACAGGGCGAATGTCCAGATCACGGTGTTGCCCTGCTGGATGTACTGGCGTGAACCGCTGGCGTAGTCCACGAGGTATCCGGGCGGCAGTATCCGCTGGGCGGTCTGCTTCAGGTAATCCAGTGCCGAACCCAAGGTCACGCCCGGCGCCATGACTCCCTGAACTGTCACCGAGTTCAGCTGCTGGAACTGGGGCAGGAAGGTGGGCTGCACAGTTTGGGAGATCTTGGCCACGGTGGAGAGCGGCACCAGCGCACCACCCTTGGCCTGGATGTAGTAGCTCTTCAGGGAATCCGGGTTATCGCGCAGCTCATTAGGCACCTGGGGGATGATCTCGTAGCTATGACCCTGCATGTCGAAACGGCCCACCAGGTTCTCGCTCAAGAGCGGCGCCAGGTTGCTGCCGATCTGGTTCATGGTGATACCGAGGTTGGCCGCGGCATCCCGATCCACGTCCACTACCACCTGTGGGCTGTCGTAGCGCAAGTCCTTGGTCATGAAGGCGAACAAACCGCTCTTCATGGCCTCGCCCATCAGCGCATCGCCGGCGTTGTTGATGTCCTTGTAGTCTGCACTGGAGGTCAACACGAACTGCACCGGCAGGCCGCCGGAAGAGCCCGGCAGCACCGGGCGCGTGAAGGCCACCGCTTCCAGGCCCGTCACCTGACTCAACTTCTGTTGTACCAGGGGCATGATCTGCATCTGGGTGCGCTTGCGGTCGTCCCAATCAGTGAGCCGGATACCGGCAACCAGGCCATTGTTGCCGGAACCGCCGGTCAGCGAGATCCCGTTGATCTGGAACAGACCGCCGGTCTCGGGGAACTGCTTGAAGATCTCGCTCATCTGGTGGCCGTAGACGTTCAGGTAATGCAGCGTCGCCGTGGATGGCGCGTTGCCTGACACCAGGATGATGCCCTGATCCTCCGTGGGAGCGAGTTCGCTGCGGGTACCCAGGAACAGGAACGGGATGCTAAGGAATACCACGGCCGCCACCAGCAGGGTCAGCGCCCGGAAACCCATCACCGCCTTCAGCGAGCGGTCATAGGCATGGCGCAGGCGTTCGAAGTTGTGTTCCAGGAAATGCGCGAGGCCCTTGGGAGGCGTGTGTACCAGCACCTTGGAGCTCAGCATGGGCGTGAAGGTGAGCGCCACTACCATGGAGACCGCCACCGTGAACACCAGGGTGAAGGCAAACTCGGTGAACAGGCTGCCGGTGAGGCCGCCCAGGAAACCGATGGGTGCGAACACTGCCGCCAGCGTGGTGGTCATGACGATGATGGGACTGGCCAGTTCCCGCGCGCCCTGGATGGCGGCATCGAAAGGCTTGACCCCTTCCTCTATATGTCGATGGATGTTCTCCACCACGATGATGGCGTCATCCACCACCAGACCGATGGCCAGCACCACCGCCAGCAGCGTCAAAAGGTTGATGCTGAAGCCCACGGCCAGCATGAACAGACCTGCCCCGATCACCGATAGTGGAATCGCCACCGCAGGCATCAGCAAAGACCGGAACGAACCCAGGAACAGGAAGATCACGACCACCACCACTGCCAGGGTGATGGCGATGGTCACGATCACCTCGTGGATGGACTTGGTGATGTAGACGCTGCCATCGTAGGCGTTGACCGCCTCCATGCCCGGTGGTAATACCGCCTGCAGTTCGGCGAAGGCCTTATGCACGCCATCCGCCACATCCAGGTCATTGGCATCCGGTGTCGGGAACACGCCGATGAACACCGCCGGCACGCCGTTGAAGTAGACCGCCTGGTCGTAGTTCTCCGCGCCGAGCTTGACATCGCCGATGTCCTGCAAGCGGATCACCGTGTTGCCGTTATCGGCCACCACCAGGCGCTTGAACTGGTCCAGGTCATTGAGCGAGGTGGTGGCGGTGATGGTCACCTGTTTGGAGGTGCCGCGGGTGCTGCCGATGGCGGAGATGAAGTTGTTGTTCTGCAGCGCCTGGGAAACCTGGGCCGGGGTGATGCCGAGCGCCGCCATGCGGGTCGGGTCCAGCCAGACCCGCAGGGCGAAAGCGTTGCCGCTGGGATCGGTCCCGGTGGGCCGGATCTGCGCCTGGGCCACGCCGTTCACGCCCTGGATCTTGGGTTGCACCACTCGCAGCAGGTAGTCGTCGATCTGCTGCTGGGTCATCTGCTTGCTGCCGAAAGACAAGTACATGAGCGCGGTAGAGTCGCCCACGGTCTCGTTGATGGTGGGCTGCTGGCTGCCGGGCGGCAGCACGTTCAGCACCTGGTTCACCTTGGACATGATCTGCGACACCGCGGCATTCGGGTCGTAGTTGAGCTGCATGTATGCCGTGATGGTGGAACTGCTGAGCGAACTGGTGGCGGTCACGTAGTCGATGCCCGGCGCCGAAGCTATCACCTGCTGAAGCGGCGTGGTGATGAAGGCCTTCACGGTCTCAGGGCTCGCACCGGGGTCCGCCGTAGTCACGGTCACTACCGTGGTGGTGACGTTTGGATATTGGCGTACGGTCATACCCAACCAGGCGCGCATGCCCAGCAACAGGATCGCAAGGCTCAAGGCGCTGGCCAGTACCGGGCGGCGGATGAAGATGTCCGTGAATTTCATCGGCGGCTCAGGGTTGGACCACGTTGTTGACGGCGATGTGCGAGCCTTCGTGCAGTTTGGTCTGGCCTGCCGTCACCACGGTCTCACCGGCCTTAAGGCCGCTCTCGACCACCACCTTGCCCTGGCGCTCGTCGCCAGTGACGATCATGCGCTGATGCACCACCTGGACGCCGGACTGTGGGTCAGCGCTCACCACATACACGAAATTGCCGAAGGTGTTATAGGTCACCGCCACACTGGGGATGATGACCACGTCACGATCCTTGCCCAGCGACAGATGCACATCGCCATACATGCCGGGTCGCAGCAACGACTCGCGGTTGGCGAGCGTGGCCTCTACGCCGACGTTGCGGGTGGCCGGGTCGATACGCGAATCCACTGCCGTGATGTCACCGGTGAACTTGCGGTTCGGCAAGGCATCCACGCTGAACTCCGCCTTCTGCCCGGTATGCAGATCCATGGCCTCTGCCTGCGGGATGGTGAACTCAAGATGCATGGGGTCCCAGGATTGCAGGCTGACAATCACGGTGCCCGGCGCCACGTACTGACCGAGGCTCACCTGGCGGATACCGGTCATGCCTGAGAATGGCGCGGCGATATCGAGCTTGCGTAAGGTAGCCTGGTCGCTCTCGACGGCGGACTGCGCACTGCCGTAGTTGGCTTCAGCGGTGTCGAGGTCCGACTGGCTTGCGGCCTTCACGCCGATCAGATCCTGGGTACGGGCCGCCTCGGCCTGGGCCTGTTTCTCCTTGGCTTGATCCGCATGCAGTTGCGCGAGTTCGGTGCCGTCGTCCAGCTGCACCAGCAGCCGGCCCTTCTCCACCTTGTCGCCGGACTTGAAATTGATGGCCGTGACGTTGCCGGCGATCTGGGCGGTAAGCTGCACTCCCTCCTCTGCCTGCAGGCTGCCTACCACATGCACGTCCGGGGTCCAGTGCTCGGTGGCCGCCTGCACGGTAGATACGGTAGTCACAGGCGCGCCGCGCGCCGCGGCCGCTTCTGCGGCGCGGTAGTTCACCCAGGCCCGGCCGCCGAACAGCCCGCCGAATACCACTACCAGCAGGACCACCACGATCAGGGTCGGCTTGTTCTTCATGTTCTTCATATATTCCAGTCTCCTGGTCCGCGCCATCGAGGCGCGGCGACTCAATCCTGTTTGGTCGCCGCCGCAGGCGGCGGAACGGTGACAGCCGTGGGTGCGGCTGTGCCTTCTGTCCAATCGCCGCCGCCCATGGCCACATACAGGGCCACGGTGTCCACATAGCGCTGCTGCTTGGCACGCACCAGTGAGATACGCGCCGACTGATAAGTTATCTCACCGTTGAGCAGATCGAGATAGGCGATGGCGCCCACCCGGTACTGCACTTTCGCAAGCTCGAAAGCCTGCCGTGCGGCTGCTTCCTCATCGCTGCGGGAAGACAGCACTTCCGCGTCGTGCTGCAGCACCGCCAGCACGTCCGCCACCTGGCGGAAAGCATCCAGCACCGTCATCTGGTACTGGTCAAAGATGCCGCGGTACTGGGCCTCGGCGGATTCCTTCTCTGCCTCCAGCGTCCCGCCCTCGAAGATCGGCACCACCAGATTGGCGGCCAGATCCCAGATCTTGTTGGCCGGTGAGAACAGCGAACCCCAGCTGTTGCTCTCATGGCCCACGTCGGCGCTCAGGGAGAACTGCGGGTACATGCGCGCCACCGCCTCACCCACCTGGGCATTGGCCGCGCGCAATTGGGCTTCGGCGGCGCGGATGTCGGGCCGTACCCGCACCAGTTCCGAAGGCATGGTCACCGGCAGCACACCCGGCAAACTGATGTCCTGCATGGCGGGCAGGTCTCCGCCGGTACCTTCACTTGGGAATCGTCCCGTGTAGATCGAGAGCAGGTGCATGTCCGCATCCCGTTCCTGTTCCAGTGCCGGCAGGCTGGCCTCCACGTCCGAGAGCTGGGTCTGCTGCGTATCCACCACCAGTTCCGACACGGCGCCGTGCTGGAAGCGCAGCTTCACCAGATCGAACACCTGCTTCTCGTCGTCCACGCTCTGACGCGTGGCCTCCAAGGCATCGTCGGTGGCGGCGAGATCCAGAGCGGTGTCGATGACGTTTCCCACCAGAGTGAGGCGTGCCGCCTGCAATTGGTCCTCCGCCAGGTCCACCTGCGCCTGTTGGGCGCGGGATACCAGGCGGCTCAAACCGAAGATGTCCGGCGAATAGGTCACATCCACCTGGGCGTTATAGAGGGAGTAGATGGAGGGTGAGAACGGCGCCGGTCCCGCGCCCGACACCCGTGAACGCTGACCGCCGACTCCGGCGGACACCTGCGGGTAGAAAGCGCCGTTCGCCGCCTTGTAGTCGTACTCGGCGGAGGCCAGTGTCTCCGCAGATTGCTTCAAGCCCGGATTGCGCTGCAAGGCCTCGTCCACGACGCGATCGAGCCCATCGGACTGGAAGCCGCGCCACCAGTCGGTGCGCACCGGCTCGCCCAAGTGCAAGGCTTGTGCAGCTCCGGCGGTACCTGCCGCCGGCGCACCCATGATGGTCGCCGCCGCCGGCGTGGAAGAGTAAGCCTTCACATCCGGGGCCGCGGGTGTCTGGTAAGAGGGGCCTACCGCACAGCCGCACACCGTCAGCGTAAGTAACGCGGCACTAAAAGGTGTTGAGCGGATTCGCGGCAAATTTGCTATCGGCTGGTTGGGTTGGTTGGTCCATCACTTGAGACAAGTGAACCTGACAGCAGGTTCCCCCTGCCACGCATTTATTAGCATACTATCTAATCCATAACTATGAAAACCGATCCTCGCGAAAAGCTTGGTCCGCTCATCAACGACCTGTCACGGGTCTGGCGCGCGCGCCTGGACCAGCGACTGAGACCCTTGGGGTTAAGTCAGGTGCAGTGGCGGGTGTTGCTGCTGCTGGCGCGGATGGATCGCCCGCTGGTGCAGCGGGAACTGGCGGAACTCATCGGCATCGAAGACCCCACCCTGGTGAAGCTGCTGGACCGCATGGCCCGCAGCGGCTGGGTGGAGCGCCGCCCCTCGACGCGGGACAAGCGCTGCAAGACCGTGCACCTCACGCCCAAGGCGCGGCGCATGGTGCAGGTGATACGTCGTGTAACACGCGCATTCCGCAAACAGCTGTTCCAAGCCGTGCCCGCGGCCGATCTCAAGCGCTGTACCGGTACGCTGGAGACACTACTGGGGCGTGCAGGAGAACTCTGAGCGTTTCCGGCCGGGAACCGGCCGGTGACTCAGGTACCGCTCAGGTGCCGGTCTCTTCCGCGATGATGGCCGAGAGGTCGATGTTGTGGGCCTTGGGATCCACGTTGCCCTTGAGTCCCCAGCGCGTCATCAGGCTCGGATCCATGGTGGCGAGGCTCAGCAGCATGCGTGGACGCGTCTCCTTGCCTCGCTCGTCGCGTACCACCATGATCACGGGCTTAAGGCGTGAGGCCGGCGTGGAGGACACCACCACCGCCAAGGCCCCGTTGTTGCATTGCACCAGGCTGCCGATCGGATAGATGCCAAGGCAGCGGATGAACTCCTGCACCAGATCCTTGCCGAACTGGTCGGCGCCTTCGCTGCGCAGCACGCCCAGCGCATCGGCGGGCGTAAGCGCCGCGTGGTACGGCGTCTCCCCGGTGAGGCTGTCGTAGGTATCCACCATGCCGACGATGCGCGCACCCAGCGGCACCTGCTCGCCGGCCAGGCCATCCGGGTAACCCTTGCCGTCGAAGCGCTCATGGTGATGGCGCACGATCTCCAGCACCTTGTCCGGCAACTGGCGCGTGAGTTTCAACACCGCCTCGCCGTCCACCGGGTGTTTGCGCACCTGCTGCACTTCGGCCTCACTCAGGGCGCCGGCTTTGTCCAGGATCGCAGGTGGGATGCGCACCTTGCCGATGTCGTGCAGCATGGCGCCCTGCCCCAGCATGTTTAGATCCACCTCCGACAAGCCGATGTGCTTGCCGAAGGCGATACACAGGATCGCGGAGTTGAGGCAGTGGCTTGCGGTGCGTTCGTGCTTGAGACGCAGGTTGGCGAGCCACAGCATGGAATTGGGATTGGCGGTGACCGCGCTCACCATCTGGGTGACCGCGCCCTTGGTCTCCTTGGTGTCCAGAGTCTTGCCCAGGCGCGCCTCGTCCAGCACGCGGCTGATGTTGCTGCGCGCGAGCTGTTGGGTCTGCACCACTTCCTTCATGTCGCGCTTGAAGGGGGTGGCATCCCCAGGCCCTGAGCGGCTGGTGATGGTGGTGCTCACGCTGGGACCAGCCGTGGGCCGCGCCGTGGGTTTCAGTGAAGCGGGCGTGGACTGGGCTTCTTCGATGAACACGAACTGGCACTCGCCGCGCAGCTTGGCGAGGTCCTCGTCGTTCTCGATGGCGAAGCCCTGGAACAGGAACGAACTGTTCTCCCAGGGCTTATCGAGCTCGGCGACGTACATGCCGATGGCGAGTTCGGAGACGGTTACCTTGCGGCGCATCGTTGGACACCTTGGGTCTTGGCTGCCGCCGGGCGCGGGCTCCCTGCCCGTCCGGTCATGGCGACCGTAATAGATTCTGCTGCGAGGGATTTTACCTAATAATGACGCCAAGCCCAATGCTGGGTCGGCAGGCCGCGGAAACCGGCTCTAGAACTGGATCTCTTCCAGGATCAGGTTCCACATGTCGATGCCGTAACTCACCGGATCCACCAGCCGGCGGATGCCCCAGCGCTCGGCCAGGGCCGCGTCGGAATGGCGCGACAGATCGCTCAGCATGCGCGGACGCTCGAAACGGCCTTCCTCGTTGCGCAGGAACATGATGAGGGGCTTGAGGCGGGCCTCCGGATTGGAGCCCACCACCATCACCACCGAGCCGGAGTTGAGTTCCACCAGGCTGCCCACGGGGTAGGTGCCCATGCAGCGGATGAACTCCTCCACCAGGTCCATGCCGTATTCCTCGGCGGCATCGCTCTTGAGCACCCGCAGCGCGTCGGTGGGGGTCATGGGCCGGCGATAGTAGCCGCCCACCATGCTGTCGTAGGCGTCCGCGATGGCCACCATGCGCGGCAGGTCGGGCAAGCTTCCGCCAAACAGCCCTTCCGGGTAACCGCTGCCATCGGCGCGCTCATGGTGATAGCGCACGATCTCCAATACGTTGTTGGTGAGCTGGCCGGTGCTGTTGAGCGCCTCGAAACCCTCCACCGCATGCTTGCGTACGATCGCCCACTCCTCGGGAGTGAGACGTGCCGGCTTGTCGAGCATCAAGGGAGGGATGTGGGTCTTGCCAAGGTCATGCAGCAGGCCGCCGAGACCGAGTGCCATGATGTCGGAGCGGCTCATGCCGCGGTGGCGGCCGAAGATCATCGACAACACCGAGATGTTGAAATTGTGGCAGGCGTTGCTCTCCTGCGGGAACTGCAGGTTGGTGATCCACAACAGCACGTTGGGATTCTTGGCCAGGTTGTCGAACATCGCCTGCACCACGTCGCGGGCGATCTCCAGGTCCAGGGGCCGGTGGTGCCGCAGATCCTCGAACAGGCGTTGCAGGCAGGCGCGCGCGCGTCCATAGAGCTTGGCGCCCTCACGGATATTGGAAGTGAATTCAGCTTTGGTCTTGCGCTCCTGCTGGAGCGCATTGCGGATATCGGTGGTGGTGTCTTCCGGACGGAACGCACTCTTGGCCATGCCTGGCTCCCCTACGGACGGCTGACGTGACAAAACCTTGCAGAGGCTTGCAGGTCATCAAAACCGTCCATGGAAAACCAAAACCCGGGGACCCAAGCCGCCCGTCGCGCCGGGCTTTGCAGCCAGCGCCTCCCTCTTGATCGAGCATCGCCTGCGCCCCCGCCGGATGCTTTCGCGCACTAGTTTATACCCGAAAAACCGCGTAGCTTCATCGGCTGTTCCGCATACATTGTTTCGTACACTTCGCAATTCCCCCCTCGATCCAAAGTGAGCAGCCATGCCGAGTCTGCGCTTTTTGACCGCCCTCGCCTGCCTGTGCCTTGCCCCAGCGGTCTTTGCCGCCGAAGCGACGCCGGCCGAATTGCAGGGGCTGGACGCCTATATCGAGAAGAGCATGGCCGATTGGAAGGTACCTGGCTTGGCCATCGCCGTGGTCAAAGATGACAAGGTCGTCTGGATCCGCGGCTTTGGCCGGCGCAACCTGGATGAACCGCAGGCGGTGGATGCAGACACGCTGTTCGCCATCGGCTCCAATACCAAGGCCTTCACGGTCGCAGCCCTGGGCACCCTGGTAGAGAGCGGCAAGCTGAACTGGGATGACCGGGTGACCACCCTGTTGCCCGGTTTCCAGATGTATGACCCCTACGTGACTCGTGAGGTCACGCTACGGGATCTGCTCAGCCATCGCAGCGGCACCTGCGGTGAGGATGGAGTCTGGTACGGCACGGACTTCGGCACCCAGGACATCATCTCCCGGCTGCGCTACCAGAAGCCCGCCTACAGTTTCCGTTCCCAGTTCTGTTACAGCAACAGCCTGTACATGACCGCCGGCGAGATCGTGCCGGCGCTGACTGGCAGCGCCTGGCATGATTACGTGCGCAGCCGTTTCTTCCTGCCGCTGCACATGGATACCACCGGCACCAGTGTCAGCGCCTTGGGAAAAGCCGCCGATGCCGCCTCACCGCACGCCGAGATCGGCGGCAGGCTTCAGCCGATAGCCTGGTACAACGCCGCGAGCATCGATCCCGCCGGCGCCATCAACTCCAACGTGCACGAGATGTCGCAGTGGATGCGCATGCTGCTGGCGGACGGCATGTATGAGGGCAAGCAGATCCTGAAACCCGAGACCATCCAGGAGATGGAGACGCCGCAGATGCTCATCGGCGGCAAGGAAGGTGAAGCGAAGTTCCTGGCGTCGCTGAATCCCGACAGCCACTTTTACGCCTATGGCCTCGGTTTCTTCCTGCAGGACTACGCCGGCACCAAGGTGGTGTGGCATTCCGGTCATATCGACGGTATGAGCGCAGGCTTGGGGCTGGTCCCGTCGCAACACCTGGGTGTCGTGGTCTTGAGCAACATGGACCAGAGTTGGTTGCCCATGGCGCTGGTCTGGCGCGTCATCGACGCCTATGCCGGGCGCCCGCAGAAGGACTGGAGCACGGCGATCCTGACCACAGTCACCGCCGGCGAGGCTGTGGACAAGGCGGCCGAAGACGATCAGGAGAAGGCCTACCAGCCCGGTGCCGCGCCCCGGCCGCTCGCCGATTACGCCGGCACCTACAGCAACGAGCTGTATGGAAATATCGAGATAAGCCTGGATCACGGCAGGCTGACGCTGCATGCGAGCAAGCGATTCAATGGCGAACTCAAGCACTGGGACTACGACACCTTCCAGGTGCGGTGGGACTACGCTTATCTCGGCAAGGAGTACGCCACCTTCGGTACCGACACACGCGGGCGTCCGGTGAGCATCACGCTGCCCGGCTTCGCGACCTACCTGCGTGCCGGCCGGTGACTATCTGAAACGCGCGATCGAATAGCCGGCGAGCGGGATCTCCGGTTCGCGTCCCGCCACGAGATCGGCGACCGCACGGCTGGAGCCGGCGGCGTGCGTGAAACCCAGAGGACCGTGACCGGTGTTCAGGAACAGGTTGGAATAGCGCGTGGCGCCGAGGATCGGTGGACCGTCGGCCGTCATGGGCCTCAGGCCATTCCAATGCAGCACATCTGCCGGCTCCACCCGCCCCGCCAATTGCGGCAACAGGCGCAGCGTGTGCTTGAGGATTCCGGCACTGCGGCGTGGATTCTCACGGTTGTCGAAGCCGGCGAACTCGGCGGTGCCCGCCACCCGCAGCCGCTTGCCCAAGGGCGTGATCACGATCTTCTGCTCGAAATCCACCAGCGGTACCGACAGCGCGGGTTTCAGGTCTGGCACGGATAGCGTCAAGGAGTAACCCTTCACCGGGTAGATGGGCAGTGCCAGCCCCAGGGTCGCCGCCAAAGCCGGCGTATGGCTCGCCGTCGCCAGCACGCAGACGTCAGCCTGCAGTTCCTCCGCTCCGCACTTCAATGCCTCTATCCGATCCGAACGCCACCTGAATCCGCTCACCTCGGCACCGAAGCGGAACGTGACGCCCGCCTCGCGCGCCTTATCCTCCATGAGCCGGGTGAACCGATGCGCGTCACCGCTCTCGTCGTCCGGGTAATGGATGGCACCCGCCAGTTCGTCGCGCAAGGGCGCGAGCAAGGGCTCGACTTCGATGGCCTGCCCGGGGTCCAAGACACGATGTTTCAGTCCGAGGGGCGCGAGGGAACGGGCCAGGACGTCGGAATGCTCCAGCGCCTCCTCGTCGCGGAATAGCTTCAAGGTGCCGCGGTCCAGGTGATCGTAGTCCAGCTGCAGCTGTCCGCGGAGCTCGCGCAGGCATGCGGCACTGTAGAGGCCCAGACGCAGGTTGGCCTCGGTGGCGGGCCACCAATGTTTCATGCGCGAACTGGCCAGGAACTTGAGTCCCCAACGCCACATACCCGGCAAGGCACCCGGTCTCAGCAACAACGGCGAGTCGTCGCGCCCCAACCACTTGATGAGGTTCAGCGCGGTGCCGGGACCGTTCCAGGGATCCGACTGACTCGGCGTGATGAGCCCGCCGTTGGCGAAACTGGTATCGAGTGCGGTGGCTTCGCGCCGCTCCAATACCATCACCCGGAAATCACGCTCGGCGAGATACCAGGCGCTGGTGACTCCCAGCAGCCCGCCGCCGACCACCACTGCCGTGCGTGCCATCGCCGCCGTGTCAGTCCGACACGTGGAACTGGCGCTGCAGGTACTCCACCGTCGCTTGATCCGCCTGCAGCCAGGAGGCATGACGCAGGAAACCATGGATCTCGTTGGGCAGCACCAACTCCTCGTAAGGCACGCCCTTGTCCTGCAGACGGTTCACCATGTCGATCATCTCGTGGAAATACACGTTGCGATCGTCGTCGCCCTGGATCAACAGCACCGGCGAACGCCAGGTCTTCACCGAAGCGATGGGCGAGGACTCGTAAGCGACCTTCTCAGCCTGCTTGCGATCGCCTTGCTCATAGCGTGTCTTGCCACCGGTATACAGATCAGAGAGGTCATAGGACCAGTCATGCACACCGTGGTAATCCACGCCGGCCTTGAAGATGTCCGAATTGCGCGCCAGCGCCATGGCGGTCAGATAACCGCCATAGGAACCACCCCAGATACCGATGCGCTTGGGGTCCACGCGCGGATCGCGCATCAGGAACTTGGCACCGGCCACCACGTCCTTGTATTCAGCTGCACCGGTAGGCCCCCAATGGTCCGGGTGCATATAATCGAAACCGTAGCCGATCCCAAGCCGGTAGTTGACCGACAGCACCACGAAACCGTGGCTGGCGAGATACTGGTTCACCGCGTAGGCGTTCGAGTAATACCCCATGTAGTGCCAGCCCAGCAGCATCTGCCGCGGCGGGCCACCATGCACGAAGATGATCGCGGGCTTGCGCGCATCGCCATCCGCGGCGAACAACTGGCCATGTACCACCAGTCCGTCGGCCGCCACGAAGGTCACGGACTTGGGCGTGATGAAACCTTTGCTGGGGAATTCAGCAGGGATCCGGTCCTGGTCAAGGGCATGCCAACCCGCCTTGTCCACGGTACCGGCCATCACCAGGGGCGGAGTCTGCACATGCGCCTGGATGAACCCCAGGGTCTTGCCGTCGCCCGCCAGCTTCGGTGTCCATTCGATGCCGTCGCCGCCGCTCAGTATCTTCTCCGGCACGCTGCCGTCGCTGGTGAGCATGTAGAGGTGGCGGCGATCCTGGTCGCCCTGGCTGGCGCCCACATTGGCGCTGTAGATCACGTGGCTGCCGTCGGCGCTCACCGCCACGTCCTCCACCATGAACTTGCCAGGCGTCAGCAGCCTGATCTCTCCGCCATGGGACGAGACCGAATACAGATGCGGCCAATCGTCCATGTCCGCCATGAACAGCAGCCGATCGCCGGCGAGCCAGTGCAGGTTGGCTTCGCCCTCCGTGTCCGGGTAGGAGCCGCGCAGGGTCTTGGGGCTCTGCCAGATGCGCTGGCCCTTCCCCGTGTTCGCGTCCGCCACCCAGATGGACCAGGGATTCGGCACCTGTTTCAGGATCGGTTGCGGGGCCCCGCCGTCTCCCGGGACACGCACGAAGGCCACCCGCGTGCCATCCAGCGACCATTTCGGCATGAAGTCACGGCCGGTCGAAGGCGCCAGATATCCGATGGGTGTCTTGGCATCCCGGTAGATGCCGATGAAACTGTGGTCATCCCGGTCGGAGACGAAAGCCAGCGTCTTGCCGTCCGGCGACCAGCTGAGGTCAGAGGCTTTGCCGCGATCGAAGAACAAGGCCTCCGCCTTGCCGCCGTTGAGCGGCACTGACCATACCGTGCGGTCCGGCATGTGGATGAACGCGAGTTTGGAACTGTCCGGCGCGATGTCCGGATGGTCGCCCTCGCCCAATAGTGTCTGGGTACCGTCCTTGAGGCTGAGGCTGAATATCTGTACTTCCGGTTTCACCGGCATGGAGTCCGGATCCGGTTCCAGGGCCTCCGGCCAGTTGGCGTCATGGTCGCCGCCCCGTACGAACACGAGATAGGCGCCGTCCGGCGAGAAATGCAGTTGCGTGATCTCTTGCCCATCGTCAGCGCTGAAATGGGTCAACTGCCGGGGTGTGGCGCTCGAGTCCTCCACCATCCAGACGTTGCGCACCCCTGCCTCGTCCTGCACCCAGGCCAGTCCGCTGCCGCGGGGAGCGGCCGCCAACTCCGAGGGATAGGGGTAGCTCAGGACCTGAGGAAGGGTGAAACCCGCTGCCGACGCAGCGGTAGCGGCCAGGGCCAAGCTGAAAGCAGTCAGGAGACGAAACGGACGGGAGGGCATGCGCGGCTCCTTAAGCAAATGGAAATTCCGGGGTGGCATTGCACTTTAACATGGGTGGTTTATCAGAAAAACAAGTAACTATTTTATTAAATATCAATATATTATGAGTACTATTAAAAGTAATTTCAAAGCCAGCGTCGTACTGCCCAACCGAGGGTCTCCAGGAATTTGAGCCAGCGGTGCCGCCTCTCCCAGCGTTTGGGCTGGATGCGCACTGACTGGTTCAGGTCCGCCTGGAAATCAGCTTCCAGCCGGTCCACCAAGGCCCGGTCGGTGCTGACCAGGGTCAGCTCGTAGTTCAGGAAGAAGCTCCGGTAGTCCACGTTAGCGGTGCCCACGGTGCACCAATCGCCGTCCACCACCAGGGTCTTGGCGTGCAGCATGCGCGGCAGGTACTCGTGGATCTGCACCCCCGCCGCCAGCAGGTTGCCGTAGAGGGCGTGGGCGGCCCACTGCACCACCCGGGCCAGCTTCTCGTCGATCCGGTGCGGCACCAGGAGCTGCACCTCCACCCCGCGCCGCGCTGCCCGCATCAGCTCCCGCCGGGTACGGCGATCCGGCACGAAGTACGGGGTGGTGAGGTGGATGTAGCGCTTGGCCTCGGCGAACTTGCGGCCATAGAGCCGATGCAGGTGGTTGCGGCCCCGGCGCGAGTAGTTGGTGATGAGCATACCCTCCGGCACCTGCAGCTCCGGATGTGGCCGCACCTGGTTGCGCCAGAAGGCATCGAACAGGGTCTGCAGACCCCGCGCTAGCGCGCCGGTGACACGGACGTGGGTGTCCCGCCAGCGGGTCTCGCCGAACACCGAATGGGAGTTCTCACGGTGGATATTGAAGCCGCCGAAGAAGCCGATGCGGCCGTCCACCACCAGAAGCTTGCGGTGGTTGCGCCTGTTATAACGGGCCGGGTCGCGCCAGTTCCAGCGCTGGAACCAGCGTACCTCGACGCCCCCGTCCTTGAGGGCCTTCTCCACCGCGCGGGGACCCGAAAACAGTGACCCCACCGCGTCGATGTACACCAGCACCTGCACGCCAGCTTTGGCACGTTCCACCAGGGCCTCGATGAAACGGCGCCCCACCTCGTCGTCGGCGAATATGTAGCTTTCGAACTTCACGCAGCGACGCGCCGAGCGGATCGCCGCCAGCATGTCCTCGTACAGCTCGTCGCCTTCCGTATAGACGCGGACGGCGTCGTGGCTTTTACCTGCGCTGGCTTGTACCGCCATGCTCTGGGAGTCCGGCTGGTATAGTGTCTTCCAAGGATTCTAAACCGCCGTCACAGCTTGCGCCTGCTTCTCTACAACATCCGTTATGCCACCGGCACCGGACCCGGCTTCCATCTGCCATTGCCGGGCGCGGGTTACTTGCGCAATACCAGCAAGCATCTCGAGAAGATCACCGAGTTCATCCGCGGTCAGCAGCCAGACATCGTCGGCCTGGTGGAGGTGGATCTGGGGTCGCCGCGCGCTTCATCCATCAACCAGGCGGAGGCCATCGGCCAGGCGATCGGCCACGCTCCGCACTTCCAGAACAAATACGGCCTGAACTCCCTCAACCGCCGCCTGCCTATCCTCAATAAGCAGGGTAACGCATTCCTAAGCCGTTACCCGGACGCGGTGCAGCGGGCCCATTACTTTGAGCTGGGCATCAAGCGGCTTATCATGGAGATGGAGTTGGACCAGGTGTGCCTGTTCCTGGTGCATCTGTCCCTCAAGCGCAGCCACCGGCACCAACAGATGCACCATCTCGCGACCCTGGTGAAGCAAGCCACCAAGCCGGTGATCCTGGCGGGGGATTTCAACACCTTGTGGGGCGACCATGAGATCGGCATGCTGATCCGTCGCAGCGGCTTCAGCAACGCCAATATCGCCAATCTGCCCTCCTGGCCCAGCAACCGGCCGTTCCGGCAACTGGACTTCATCCTGCACAGCCCGGAGATCGAGGTGACGGACTTTCGCATCCCGCGCATACCACTCTCGGACCACCTGCCCCTGGTGTGCGACTTCCAGGTGCGGGGAGCGCGTTGATGCAGTGGCTGCTCGCCGGAGTCACGCTGTTCACTCTGGGTTGCGGGCTCGTGCTCCTGTTCCATCGCCGCCGCGCCAACATGGAACAGGCCTGGGGCGGCTGGCTGAACGGTGAACTGACCGACCCCTTGCGCATCCTGCGTGAAGCCTTGCTGAAAGAGATGACTGCGGAGGTGCAGCAATCGGTGCATGACAACCTGCTGGAGTTCGAAACGGGCTTGCGCCGGGAGCGCGAGCCCCTGCAGGCGCTGCGTCGCGAACTCATGGACAGCGTGGACCGGCGCCTGCTCAACATGGAGATACTGAAACTGCCGCCCGAGGTGCGCAAGAAACTGCGCGCCCAAAGCAGCGAGATGCTGCAGAGCGACATCGAAGCTCGCGCCTATATCGCCGCCAACGAGGCGCGCATGGCGGTGCTGCGTGAATACGCCTGGCTGCGCTTCGGCGACCGGGTGACCGGCGACTGGTTCGACGTGTATGAGAAGGCTTCACGCCTGCGTCAGCGCGGTGCCCGCAACTTCATCCAGCGCACCCTGAGCGGCACCCAGACCGGCGAGGACGACGCCCGCTACCAGAGCATGACCCGGGTGGACCAGGAGATCCGCAGCCGTCTCCTCAAGGTGCCTGCCGGCACCCGTTTCACCGGCCTTGAATCGGAGAAACTCGCGCCAGAATAGGTCGCATGCTTGCGGCCTCCCCAGCCGCTTCCTATGATTAGCCTCCTTCCTTGACCCTCACCCATCTCCGGAGTCCCCATGGCCGACAGCAACCCAAACTGGCGCATCGAGCAGGACGCAGACGGCGTGGTCTGGCTGTGCTTCGACAAGGCCGGCGCCAGCGCCAACGTGTTGTCCACGGCGGTCATGTACGAACTCTCGGAGAAGCTGAAGCAGATCGCCGGGATGAACCCCAAGGGTTTGGTGATCTGGTCGGCGAAGAAGAGCGGCTTCATCGCCGGTGCCGACATCAAGGAGATCAAGGACCTGCGCACCCATGACGAGGCGTTCCGCCTCACCCGCGGCGGCCAGCAGATCGTGGAACAGATCGAGAAGCTGCCCTGTCCCTCCGCGGCCTTGATCCAGGGTTTCTGTCTGGGTGGCGGCCTGGAACTGTCCATGGCCTGCACCTATCGCGTGGGCGTGGATGACGACAAGCTGGCTTTGGGTCTGCCGGAAGTGAAGATCGGCGTACACCCGGGCTTCGGCGGCACCGTGCGCTCGGTGCGCATATGCGGCGTGCTGCCAGCCATGAGCTTCATGCTCAGCGGCCGCAACCTGCGCGGCAAGGAAGCGCTCAAGATCGGGCTGATAGATAAATTGGTGAAAGAAGATATGGCGCGGCCGACCGCGGCGCGCCTCGTTCTCAAAGACATGCCCAAGCGCCAGGCCCCTTTCATCCAAAAACTGCTGGGCTCGGCATTGCTGCGCCCACTGATCGCAAACGTCCTCATCAAGCAGGTGAAAGCCGCCAAGGTGCGACGCGATCACTACCCGGCGCCCTATGCGGTCATCGACCTGTGGAAGAAGTACGACGCGAGTGACGCGCAGTACGAGGCCGAGGCTCACTCCTTCGCCAAGATGATGGAACTGGACGTCTCCCATAACCTGATGCGCGTGTTCCTGCTGCAGGACCGCCTGAAGTCCCTGGGCAAGAAGTCCGACCTGGCCTTGAAGCATGTGCATGTGGTGGGCGCCGGTACTATGGGCGGCGACATCGCCGCCTGGTGCGCCCTGCGCGGTTTCACTGTGACCTTGCAGGACCGGGAAGAGAAATATGTTCAGCCGGCTCTGGGCCGCGCCCGC
This sequence comes from Gammaproteobacteria bacterium, assembly GCA_036271575.1. Classification (GTDB taxonomy): domain Bacteria; phylum Pseudomonadota; class Gammaproteobacteria; order Natronospirales; family REEB76; genus DASUBN01. The sequence goes on along the minus strand of DATBAJ010000071.1, from coordinate 50,443 downwards.
AAGCTGTTCGAGAAGAAGTTGCGGGGCGCCGAGGTGGATGCCGCCACGGCACGCCTGAAGATGGACGTGGCCGGTACCGGCGCCAAAGACGCCCAGGTGGCCATCGAGGCCATCTTCGAGGACGTGAACGCTAAGCAGGACCTGTACAAGAAACTCGACGCAGTGATGGGTCCGGATGAAGTGCTGGCAACCAACACCTCCAGCATCCGGCTCGAGACCCTGCGCACCGTGCTCAAGCAGCCGACCCGTCTCGTGGGCCTGCATTTCTTCAACCCGGTGGCCAAGATGCCGCTGGTGGAAGTCATCCACGCCGACGATACGCCGAAAGAAGTGGTGGCCAAGGCCCTGGCCTTCGCCCGTCACATCGACAAGCTGGCGGTGCCGGTGAAGTCGGCACCCGGTTTCCTCGTGAACCGCATCCTCATGCCTTACATGATGGAAGCCATGCTGGCTCACGACGATGGTATCAGTCTCGAGGCCATCGACAAGGCGGCTTTGGACTTCGGCATGCCCATGGGTCCCGCCGAACTCGCCGACACCGTTGGCCTGGACGTGAGCCTTTCGGTGGCCAAGGTCTTCGCCAAGGAGTTCAACAAGAAGATCCCGGACAGCCTGGTCAAATTGGTGGAAGCCAAGAAATTCGGCCGCAAGACCAACGAGGGCTACTACAAGTATGTGGATGGCAAGCCGCAGAAGGACAAGTCCAAGGCCGGTCCCGCCAATCCCGACCTGCAGGATCGCCTGATCCTGCCCATGCTCAATGAAGCGGTGATGGTGCTGCGCGAGCAGATCGTCGGCGACGCGGACCTGCTGGACGCCGGCGTGATCTTCGGTACCGGCTTCGCGCCCTTCCGTGGCGGCCCAGTGAACTACATCCGTTGCACGGGTGTCGATGCCCTGAAAGCCCGTCTCGAGAAGCAGGCCCAGAAGCACGGCGAACGTTTCAAGCCCGACGCCGGCTGGAGTGCCGCCACCCTGCGGGAACCCAAGGCATGAAGTTCGATACCCTTCCCACGGACCGGCCTGCCGAAGTCCGCACTCTCGCCATGCCCAAGGACACCAACGGCCTCGGCGACATCTTCGGCGGATGGATCATGTCCCACGCCGACATCGCCGGTGCCATCCTCGCCTACCGCCGCGCCGGCGGCCGTGTGGTCACCGTGGCGGTCACCGACTTCGTGTTCGTGAGCCCGGTGTACGTGGGTGACGTGGTCAGTTTCTATACCGATGTGGCGCGGGTTGGCAACACGTCCATCGCGATAGACGTGACGGTGTTCTCCCAGCGCAGCGACGGCGAGCGGGATTCCACCGTGAAAGTAGCCACGGCACAGATGACCTACGTACGCGTCGGTGCCAACCGCCGGCCGGTGCCGGTGGCGCATAAGGAGGCGTGAAGACGCTCGGGATGGCCTGCAGCAGGGGTATGCTAGAATGGCCATTCCGGGGTTCCCCGGTGGGGAATTTCCCGGCAGAACAACAAGTTACTGTTGCAGTGAAGGGCTGAAGAGAAGCATATGGCACCCCGACCCCTCGACCGCGAACTCATCAAGCAATTTTCGCCGCTGAGCGGTCTCAAACCCGAGAACCAGGCCGACCTCGCGGGCAAAAGCCAGGTGCAGGACACCGAAGCCGGCCGCTATGTATTTCGTCAGGGCGACGCCGACAAGCGCACCGTGTACCTGGTCAAGGGCGAGATCGAATTGCGCACTGCCGACAAGGTTGTGCGTGTCATCACCGGCGGCAGCGAAGAAGCGCGCCATCCCCTCGCCCCGCAGATCCCGCGCCATCTCTCGGCCCGCGCCAAGACCAACGTCGAGTGGTTCGGCGTGGACAGCGACCTCCTGGATATCATGCTCACCTGGGACCAGACCGGCGCCTTCGAAGTCGGTGAACTGCAGGCCCAGGAAGAAGCTCCGGCCGACGACTGGATGACCACCATCCTCCAGACCAAGGCTTTCCATCGCATCCCCCCCGCCAACATCCAGGCGGTGCTGATGCGCATGGAGAACATCGCGCGCAAGGCCGGCGATGTCATCATCAAGCAGGGTGACGAGGGCGACTATTTCTACATCGTCACCTCCGGCAAATGCGTGGTGACGCGCGAGACCCCCACCAACAAGGCCGGCATCAAGCTCGCCGAGTTGGTGACGGGCGACGGCTTCGGCGAAGAGGCCCTGATCTCCGACGCCAAGCGCAACGCCACCATCGCCATGCTCACCGACGGTTCGCTGGTGCGGCTCGCCAAGGACGACTTCAAGAAGCTCTTGAACGAGCCCAGCCAGAAGTGGATCCCCATGGACGAGGCGCAGAAGATCGTAGCCGGCGGCGGCCAGTGGCTGGACGTGCGCCTGCCCAGCGAATTCGAGAACCAGCATCAGGAAGGTGCCATCAACATCCCGCTCTACTTCATCCGCCTGAAGCTGGATACCCTGGATTCGAAGAAGAAATACGTGGTGTACTGCGACACCGGCCGCCGCAGCTCTGCCGGTGCCTACATCTTGAGCGAGCGTGGCTTCGACGTATATGTACTCAAGGGCGGCGCTACGGCCTGATTGGCGTGCCATTGACGTAAAAAGCCACCCTTCGAGGTGGCTTTTTTATTGCAGTCGATATCCCGTACAGCTCGGATCCAGGCCAGGACTGATGCTTCCTTTCGGCTTCCGCATCCTGCTGCGCCGAAAGCCCTGGGATGCTGTCCCTGCATCCCGGTCACTGCTCAGCAAACAGCTTCGCAGTGCCCCCATGGCTCCGGTTGAAGCGGCCCAGCGCCTCGATGGCGAGTCGCATGCCTTCGCGCTCGGGCAAGCTCAGGGCCGGATTCCAGATGTCGAAGATCATCACCACCCGGGTCTGGTTGCTCTTGTTCCAGGCCTCGTGTTCGTAGGTATCGTCGAAGGCGATGCACTGGCCCTCGGTCCAGCCACGGGTCTCGGAACCCACGCGGATGCCGCAGTCGGGCGGCACGATCAGCGGCAGGTGCACCACCAGACGCACGTTGATGACGCCGGTGTGGGGCGGGATGTGGGCGCCCGGCGTCAGTACCGAATACAGCGCCTCCGGGGAATGCTCTGCGATCCGGTTCAAGGGTGCGGTGTCCAGGACATTCGAGGTCACTGGACAACGCGCATGGTTATCGGTGAAGCGCTCGCCATCCCGGTAGAAGAAGAAAGCGTTCCAGTTCGGCGAATCGTTGAGCTTGTCCCAGTAGGCGGCACCCGGATGTTCGCGCGACATCTGCACGAAGGGCCGGAAGCCCTCGTCCTTGGCCAGCACCGCGCGTAGTTCCTCGCGGATCGCACTGGTCTCGCGTTCCAGTTGCGCCATCCATGGGAATTCATCGCGCTCATACCAGGCGCGAGCCGGCAGGCCGGGGAAGCTCATGAAAGTGGGCCGCTGCAAGGCCGGCAGCGCGATCTGCGGCCGCCGTCCGAGATACGATTCCAGGCAATGCCAGACCCGCTGCAGGGACGCGCGCCCATGCTCGCGTTCGACAGGTGCGAGCGCCGCGCGGAACACCTCGTAGCGTGCCTCGCGCAATATGCCCATGGCTTGTTCCGCCAACACCCGGATGCCGGAGGGGATCTTCGCCACATCCAGGAACAGGCCAACCGCCTCCGCCGCCTCGAAGGCGCGCATGTAGCAGGACAGGGCTTCGTCGCGGCGGCCGAGCTCGGTCAGCAGCGCCCCCTGGTTGAACAGAGTCGCCACCATGTCGGGCTTGAGTTCGGCAGAGCGGGCGAAAGCCGCCAGCGCACGCTGCGGATCGCCCGACGCGCGGTAGGCGATCCCCAGGTTCTTGTGCAGATTGGGGTTGGCGGGATGCGCCGCAACCGCCTGTTCCAGGAGTTGCACGCCGCGCTTGAGATCGCCGCCCTGCAGCGCCGCGGTGGCATGGAAGCTCAGGGCCTCCGCATGCAGCGGTTCGATGGCGAGGATCTGTTGATATAGCGCCTGGGCGGCGGCAAGTTCACCGGCACGGACGTGGCTCTCGGCGCGATCCGCGAGCAATCGCACACGCTGTTCCGGACCCTGGCGTCCGGCCTGTGTGCTGCCGCTGGCCATGCTACATCGTGTGGGTGGGACGGTCCGCCTGCAGCGCGCCGCCGAGATAGCTCTCGATCTTCTTGGAGGTATTGCCCGCGTCCTGCTCGCTGAACTGCACGCCGATGCCCGCTGCGCGTTTACCCTGGGCACCGCGCGGCGTCACCCAGATCACCTTGGCGGCTACCGGCAGACGCTCGGCAGAATCCATGAGTTGCAGCAGGATGAAGACCTCGTCACCCAGCTGGTAAGCCTTGCTGGTAGGAATGAACAAGCCGCCGTTCTTGACGAACGGCATATAGGCGCTGTACAGCGCGCTCTTGTCCTTGATGGCCAGGTTGAGGATGCCTTGTTGACGCGGTGCGCTCATCTACTACCCCATGCATCGTTCGCCGCCAGCGGCGACCCCTTGATCTCGTCCAGACCACCGGCCCAATCAGAGAGCAGTACCGAGAAGGCAAGCTCACGATTGGTGGAACTGTCCAGCGCCTGTATCGCAATCTGGATGCGATCCAGGAACGCGTACAAGCCACGCAAGTGTATGCCCTCCGCGGCCTTTTGCAATAGCGGCAACTGGTCCCGGTTCACCACCCGCGTGGTTCCTCCGCTGCGGATCAGGATCAGGTCCGCCGTGAAGCTCCATAGGAACTGCAACAGCTCTGGGTAACGCTCCTTGGGTTGTGTCGCGAGCATCACCGGATTGGCCTGGGCGGTCCGTAGGCGCAGCAGACCTTCGAAGAAAACCTTGCGCCGGGTATCGATGTCGGAATCAGCCAGGGCCAGCGCCGCCAAGGGTCCACCGCCGCTGAATCCCAGCAGCACCGGCCAGTCTTCCCGGGGCGTGCGCGCCTGTAGCCAAGCCAGCGCTTCGGCCGGCTTAGGCGCTGCGATGCCTACGGACTGGCAGCGGCTGCGGATGGTCGCCGGCAGGCGCCCGGGGGCGGAACTCACCAGCAGGACCAAGGTCTCGGCCGGCGGCTCTTCCAGTGTCTTCAGCAGACTGTTGGCTGCCGCGATGCTCATGCCCTCCGCGGGCTCAATGACCGCCACCTTGCGGCCACCCTGGTGACTGCGTAGCTGCAAAACGCCGATGAGATCGCGGATCTGTTCGACACTGATGTTCTGCTTGAGCGCACCTTCCTCGCCGGCCTTGCCTTCCCGTTCCTCGAAGGTGATGCGCTGGAAATCCGGATGACTGCCGGCGGCGAACTGCGCGCAGGCACTGCATGCGCCGCAGGCACTATTCCCGCGCGGCTGCCTGCAGAGCGCGAGCTGGGCAAAGGCCGCGGCGAACGATCCCTTGCCGAGACCCTCCTGCCCGCTGATCAATAGTCCATGGGGAAGCCGTCCAGCGGACAGTCGCGCGGCGAGCGAATCCCAGGCTGCCTGTTGCCAGGGCAACGGCACGTCGGTGTAATCGGGCATCCCGCTCATGTCCAGCGCTCCAGGCGCTCATCCAGGATCGCCGCCAGGTCCCGTTGCACGCTCGGGATGTCCTGACCCGCGTCGACCATGGCGATGCGTCGCGGCTCGCGGCGGGCACGGGCCCGATACACGCGGCGCACACGCTCGAAGAATGCATCCTGTTCCCGCTCGAAGCGATCGAGGGTCCCGCGCTCGCGTGCCCGCGCCATGCCTATCGCCACCTTCACGTCCAGCAACAGGGTGAGGTCGGGTTTCAAGCCGTGCAGCACCATGCGCTCCAAGGCCGCGATACGCGCCGTCGGGATACCGCGCCCACCGCCCTGATAGGCATAGCTCGCGTCGGTGAAGCGGTCGCAGACCACCCATGTTCCTGCAGCCAGGGCTGGGCGGATCACGTTATCCACGTGCAGGGCCCGCGCCGCGAACATCAACAACAACTCTGCCATGGGATCGAACGCCACACCACGCACCTTGAGCAGGGTGGCGCGGATCTCGTCTGCCTCCGGCGTACCACCCGGCTCCCGGGTCTCCAGTACCTTCAGGCTGCGGGCGCGGATCTCGGCGCACACGAACTGCAGGTGCGTGGACTTGCCGACGCCCTCGGCACCCTCCAGGGTGATGAAACGTCCGCGACGGGTCTTGGTTTTCCTGATCGTCATTGGCTGTGGTGCAACTGGTATTTCGCCACCGCTTCGTTCTGCTGCTTCAGGGTGGCGGAGAACTGATGAGTGCCGTCGCCTCGCGCCACGAAATACAGCGCATTGCCGGGTTCGGGATGCAATGCAGCTTCGATGGCGGCCCGGCCCGGCATGCAGATGGGTGTGGGTGGCATGCCGAAGCGGGTGTAGGAGTTATAGGGGGTGTCGGTACGCAGATCCTTCAGCGTGATGTCGCCGTTGTAAGCATCGCCGAGGCCGTAGATCACTGTCGGATCAGTCTGCAGCTTCATGCCCTTCTGCAGGCGGCGCACGAATACCCCGGCGATCTTGCCGCGCTCGAAGGGTTGTGCCGTCTCCTTCTCGACGATGGATGCCATGATCAGTGCATCATAGGGTCTCGCATAGGGTAGTCCCGTCGCCCGCTCCGCCCACTCTTTGTCTATCTCCTGCTGCGCCGCCTCGCGGGCGCGGCGCAGGAAAGCCACGTCACTGGTGCCGCGTGGAAACTGGTAGGTGTCGGGCAGCAACATGCCTTCGGGACTCGCCGCATCGATGCCGAGTGCTTTCGCCAGCACCTCCGGATGGGCATCCGTCAGGGTGTGCTTGAGGTTCGGTTCGTTCTCGACCGCCGCGAACACTTCTTTGAGGTTCCAGCCGTCCACCAGCGTCAAGGAATGCATCACCACCTTGCCGCTGCGCAGGAGAGTGAGCAGGCCCGCGACGGTGGTACCGGGTTCGACGCTGTATTCACCGGCCCGCAGGCCACCCGCCGCCTCGTGCAGGCGCGCGTAGAGCACCAGGTCCCAGGCGTGGCCCAGGATGCCCTTGGCCGCGAACTCCTGGGCCACGTGGCGCAGGGATTCACCGGGCATGATCTCCACGTCCACGGCCTGGGCGCCGATGGGAAGCGGCTGCTTCTCCCAGTGCCAATACAACCCGACGCCGGCCGCCAGCGCGGCCAGCAACACCAGGGGCGAAATGAGGTATCCGCGCTTCATGGGCTCAGGGTTCCGCCGCCCACCGGGCCGCGAGCTGCGTCATGGGCCCCACGGCGTAGCTGCGCGACTCGATGTGGTTCACGGGCCATACCCCGGCGATGGAGTTGCATACGAATATCTCTTGAGATCGCAGTAATTCATCGAGTGGCAGTGGGCGTACCTCGACGCTGAGCCCTTCCTCCCGCGCACGCTCCAGGATATGGCGGCGGGTCACACCGGCCACCCCCGACCGGCTCAAGTCCGGCGTCACCAGCCGACCTTCGGCTGGCGACGCGAACAGATTGGTCATTGTACCTTCCACCACATGGCCTTCGGCATCGAGCATCAGACCCTCCTGGGCGCCCTCGCCCCACTCCGCCCGGGCCAGCACTTGTTCCAGCCTGTTGAGATGCTTCAAGCCTGCGAGAGGCGAACCCACCGCGAGACGTGTCGTGCAGACACGCAACTCGACGCCTTGTGTGTGCCAATCCACGGGATAGTCCGGCCAGGCATGGCGAAACACCATGCGCGTCACCGACGGCGGCTCCGGCGGCCGGTAGCCGCGTCCGCCGGGGCCCCGGGTGAGCATGAGCTTGAGCACGGCCCGGGTCTCGCCCTCCGCCGCACGTCCCAGTTCGCGGCACAGCAAGGCCTCGTCAGGCATGGGCAGGCGCAGGCGCGCGCAGCCTTCCCGCAGGCGATCGAGGTGCAGGCCCAGGCGGCGGATGCGGCCGTCCTGCACCGCCAGTGTCTCGAACAGGCCGTCGCCGTACTGCAGGCCACGATCCGCGAGACGCAGAGTCTCGGCGGGTTCGCCGTTGACCCAGGCAGCGGGCTTCATGCATCCGCTCCCAGCGCGCGCGCGAGGCCACGCGCCTTGGCACGGGTCTCCTCCAGTTCCTTCTCCGGCACCGAATCCGCCACGATGCCGGCGCCGGCGCGGAACTCCAGGCGCCGGCCTTTCTGCACCAGGGTGCGGATCAATATGTTCAGGTCCAGATCACCATCCAGGTTGAGATAACCCATGGCGCCCGTGTAAGCCTCCCGGCTCGCCTGCTCCAGCTCGGCGATGATCTGCATGCAGCGCACCTTGGGGCAGCCGGTGATGGTGCCGCCGGGGAATACCGCGCGGATCACCTGCGCCGGCGTGATCTCGGGTCGAAGCCGGGCGCAGACGTTGGACACGATGTGGTGCACGTGGGTGTAAGACTCCACCACCATGAGTTCGTCCACCTTCACGCTGCCCGGCTCCGCGAGTCTTCCCAAGTCATTGCGTTCCATGTCCAGGAGCATCACATGTTCGGCCCGCTCCTTGGGGTTCTCGATGAGTTCGCGGATCAGGGCCGCGTCGCGTTCAGCGTCCGCGCTGCGGGGCCGGGTACCGGCGATGGGCCGGGTATCCACCCGCCGGCGGGCCACGCTGACCAGCCGCTCCGGCGAAGAACTGATGATGGCGGAGTCGCCGAACAAGGCGAGGCCGGCGAAAGGCGCCGGGTTGGCGCGGCGCAGGCGTGCGTAGAGAGCGGTGCTGTCAGCGCCCCCGGCGAGGCCCGCGCTCCAGCGCCGGCTCAGGTTGGCTTGGAAGATGTCTCCCTCATATATATAGCGTCGCGCCCGCTCCACCTGTTCCAGGTAGTGCCGGGGCTCGTCCTCCCGCAGCCCGCCGGCGATGGCGGGCACCTCCGGGGATGGCACAGCAGCCAGGGCTGCCGCCAAAGCCCTGCCGATGGCAGGGTCCGTGCCAGGTTCGGTCACGTAGCTCACGTTGCCCGAAGCATGCTCCCGCACCAGTGCCGCCGGCACACGCGCGGCGAACGCGACGGGGAGGTCATGTCCCGGATGCAATCCGAGATCCGGCTCTATCTGCGCCGCCAGCTCGTAACCCAGGTAGAGGAACCAGCCGCCCCGGAACGGCACGGTGGGGGTCGCGGATTCGGATCCCGTGCGCTCGGCGCGCCACCAGTGATCGAGCGCAGTCAGGAAATCGCCGCCGCCAGCCGCGGCATGGGGACCGGTGAGACGCCCGTCCGCATGCAGCACCAGCATCTCCGGATCCGGCCGCGCGAACAGGATGTCGCAACGTCCCTGGGCGCCGCCGCGCGCAGCGCTCTCCAACAGGAACGGGAAGAGTGCCGGTTCATGCCGGCAGGCGGCCGCCAGATCGGTGCCGTAGTCGAACGGGCTCATGGAGATGGCTGGGTGCGCCGCGCTCAAGCGACGTGGCCGCTCAGCTCGGGCGGCGAAATACCAGCGTACCGTTGGTGCCGCCGAAGCCGAAGGAGTTGGAGAGCACCACGTCGATCTTCATCTTGCGCGCCGTCTTCGGCACGTAGTCGAGATCGCATTCGGGATCGGGGTTGTCCAGGTTGATGGTGGGCGGCGCCACCTGATCGCGCAACGCGAGGATGCTGAACACCGCTTCCACGCCGCCGGCGGCGCCCAGCAGGTGCCCGGTCATCGACTTGGTGGAACTGACCGCTACCTTCTTCGCGTAGTCACCGAAGGCGCGTTTGATGGCGATGGTCTCGCCCTTGTCGCCCACCGGCGTGGAGGTGCCATGGGCATTGATGTAATCGATCTTGTCGGGCGTGAGGCCGGCATCGTGCAGTGAGTTCACCATGCACTGACGCGCGCCTTCGCCGTCTTCCGGCGGCGAGGTCATATGATAGGCGTCACCGCTCATGCCGAAGCCGATGAGTTCCGCGTAGATCTTGGCGCCGCGCTTCTTGGCATGTTCGTACTCTTCCAGCACCAGCACCCCCGCGCCCTCACCCAGCACGAAGCCGTCCCGGTCCTTGTCCCAGGGCCGGCTGGCCTTCTCCGGCGCATCGTTGCGCTCGGAGAGAGCGCGCGCGGCACAGAACCCGCCCAGACCGAGCGGCGTGGTGGCCATCTCGGCACCGCCAGCCACCATCACGTCGGCATCGCCGTACTGGATGTTGCGCATGGCCATGCCGATGTTGTGGTTGGCGGTGGTGCAAGCGGTGACCACCGCGTAGTTCGGCCCCTTGAGGCCGTACATGATCGAGAGATGCCCGGAGATCATGTTGATGATGCTGGACGGCACGAAGAACGGCGACACCCGCTTCGGGCTGTTGTTGTTGTCGATGATCGAGCTATGAGCCTTCTCGATATTGGTGAGGCCGCCGATGCCGGCGCCTACCGCCACGCCGATGCGCGCCGCGTTGGCCTCCGTCACCTCGATGCCGGAATCCTTGAACGCCTGGACGGACGCCGCGATGCCGTAGTGCACGAACGGGTCCATCTTCTTGATGTCTTTGGGCGTGATGTAAGTCGCTGGATCGAAGCCCTTGACCTCCGCGGCGATGCGGGTCGGGTAGTTGGTGACATCGAAGTGCGTGACCATGCCCACGCCGCTCTTGCCGGCGAGGACGGCGGCCCAAGCCTCGTCCACGCTGTTGCCCACCGGCGAGATGATGCCCATTCCTGTGACGACGATGCGGCGCTTAGACACGGTACTTACCCTCTAGAATCTGCCAAGACCAGTATACGGCAGGCGATATGACGCTTCAGGGATGCGGGATGCATAAAGCACAAGGCCGCTGCCACCTCACGATGACAACGGCGCTTGCTTTCGAAACCCCGCCACTCAGGCGTTAGGCAGGTGTTCCTTGATGTAGCCGGTAGCCTGGCCGACGGTGGTGATCTTCTCGGCCTCTTCGTCCGGGATCTCGCACTCGAATTCCTCTTCGAGCGCCATGACCAGTTCCACGGTGTCCAGCGAGTCAGCACCCAGATCGTCCACGAAGGAAGCCTGCGGGGTGACCTGATCTTCTTTCACACCCAGCTGCTCGACGACGATCTTCTTCACGCGTTCTTCAATGCTGCTCATGACGGTTAGGACTCCCAGTGTGACAAAACAGTTCGGTCCTCGGCTTAGCCGGCCAAACTGGGGTCGGTATTGTAGAGAAACCCCCCTCGCTTCGCCAGTTGCACCTTAGACCCGTTGTAAATACGGCTTTTTGCGGCTTTTCTCCCCAAAACCCCCTCACTGGCCTGAGGTTTTTGGCTCAAGCCATGTACATGCCGCCATTCACGTGGATCGTCTCGCCGGTGATGTAGCCCGCGCCCGGGGATGCCAGGAACAGCACCGTCTGGGCGATGTCTTCCGGTGCGCCGAGCCGCGCCAGCGGGATCTTCTGCAGCAGCCCCGTGCGCTGCTCTTCGCTCAGCCCGCGGGTCATGTCGGTGTCGATGAAGCCCGGCGCCACCGTGTTCACGGTGATGTCGCGCGAACCCACCTCCTGGGCCAGCGAGCGCGTGAATCCCATGATGCCGGCCTTGGCGGCGCAGTAGTTGGCCTGGCCGGGATTGCCGCTCGCGCCCACCACCGAGGCGATGCTGATGATGCGTCCACGCCGCGCCTTCATCATGCCGCGCAGGCAGGCCTTGGACAGGCGGAACACCGAGGTGAGATCGGTCTCGATCACCGCGTTCCAGTCCTCATCCTTCATGCGCAACAGCAGCGTGTCGCGGGTGATGCCGGCGTTGTTGACCAGGATGGTGGGATCGCCGAACTCGGCGACCAGGGCTTTCAGCGACGCGTCGATCTGCGCCGGATCGGCCACGTTCAGCACCAGGCCCTTGCCCTTCACGCCTTCGGCCTTGAGATAGGCGCTGATCTGATCGGCGCCCTCGGACTTGGTGGCGGTGCCGACCACCGTGGCGCCGGCCTTGCCCAACGCAAGCGCGATGGCCTTGCCGATGCCGCGAGTGGCGCCGGTGACGAGGGCGATGTCCTGTTCCAGCATGCTCAGGCTCCTGCCGCGGCCAGGGCGGCCTGCAGCGTCGTGGGATCATAGACGGGAAGGCATTCCACGCTCTTGTCGATGCGCTTGGCGAGACCCACCAGCACCTTGCCGGGGCCGAACTCCAGCTGCTTCATCAGGCCGTCGCCCGCCAGCTTCTGCACGGTCTCGACCCAACGCACCGGGCTGTGCAGCTGCGCCTTGAGCATGGCGCGGATCTCGTCGGGATTCGAATGGGCGCGCACGTCCACGTTATGGATCACCGGGATGCGCGGCGCTTTGACATCGAGTGCCGCGAGCTTCTGGGCGAGACGCTCGGCAGCCGGTTTCATGAGCGCGCAATGGGAAGGGGCGCTCACCGGCAGCAGCAGCGCACGCTTTGCGCCACGGGCCTTGCAGGCCTCACCGGCCCGCTCCACGGCGGCCTTCGAACCGGCTATCACCACTTGGCCCGGCGCATTGAAGTTCACGGCTTCCACCACCTCGCCCTGAGCGGCTTCAGCGCAGGCGGCACGCACCGCATCGTCGTCGAGGCCGATGATCGCCGCCATGGCACCCTGCCCCGCGGGCACGGCTTCCTGCATGGCGAGGCCGCGGAATTCCACCAGTTTGATGGCCGCCTTGAAATCCAGCGCACCGGCGCAGACCAGCGCGGTGTATTCACCGAGGCTGTGGCCCGCCATGGCGGCAGGGTCGGCGCCGCTGGCGGCCTTCCATGCGCGCCACACCGCGGTGCCGGCTGCGAGCAAGGCAGGCTGTGTCTGCTGTGTCGAATTCAATCTGTCCTCGGGGCCCTGCTGGCACAGGGTCCACAGGTCATACCCCAATACGGACGAAGCTTCGGCGAAGGTCTGCTGCACCTCAGGGTGCGCGGGGCCAAGTTCGCTCAACATGCCGATGGACTGGGAACCCTGGCCTGGGAACACCGCGGCGAAACTCATACTCCGTCTCCGGCCTGCTGCGACCCGCGCATTATACGGCGCCATGGCAGGGCACTGCCAAAACCGATGAGTGCGCCGGCCAGCGCGCCGTAGAGATGTGCATCCACGATCACCATGCCGCCGGAAGAGACACTGGAGAACGGCAATGCGCCGAAACACTGCTCATAGACGAGCTTCGCCAGGAGCACGACGGACAGCATCCAGCCGAAGCGATCGCGCCGGCGCAGCAGGCCCAGCGCGCCCGCGGCCCATAAGGTGTCGAGGGCGCCGGAGATGCCGACGTACCAATCCACGTGTCGGTCGCCGATGAGGAGCCCGAGACCCACTGCCAGCGAACCCAGGCAGACCACGGCCGGCGTGCGCCAGCCGGGCAACACGTCCTCGAACAGCAGCCATAGCAGCACCAGCCCCGCCATGTCTTCGAGGAGATGCCCGAGGCCTAGGTGCACGAAGTTGCCGCTGAACAGCCGCCAGATCTCGCCGTGTTCGATGGCCGCCCTGTCATAGCGCAGCAACATGCGTGCCGGCTCGCCCGCTGCTGCCAACAACAGGCAAGGAACGAGCAAGACCAACAACGGCCAGTGCTGTCGCAGCAACCGGCCCGCGGCGTTCTCGGGAACGGAAGACATAGGGGACATCGGGTCCTTGGTGTATGATTGGGATTCGCGCAGGACGCGCTTCCCCCACGATTTTACCAGTCAAATACAGCCATGCAGACCCGCAACAGACAATCCGGCTTCACTCTCATCGAAGTGATGGTGGTGGTGGTCATCCTCGGCATCCTCGCGGCCGTGATCGTCCCCAAGGTCATCGACAAGCCCGACGAGGCGCGCCTGGTGAAGGTGAAATCCGACATCCAGGAGATCCAGTCCACCCTCGAGGTCTACAAGCTGGATAACTATGTCTACCCCAGCACCGACCAGGGATTGCAGGCATTGGTGCAGAAGCCCAGTTCAGACCCGGCGGCCCCGCACTGGAAACAGTACCTGGATCAGTTGCCCATGGACCCCTGGGGTCACCCCTACCAGTACCTCAACCCCGGCAGCCATGGCCTGGCGGTGGACATCTGGTCCAACGGCGCCGATGGCCAGCCCGGAGGCGACGGCGTCAACGCCGACGTGGGCAACTGGAATCTGAACGACAACGGCTCCAACGGCGGCCACTGATCCCGGGCGCGCCACCGTGAGCCCGCAAACCAACCGGGGCTTCACGCTCATCGAACTGTTGGTGGTGATGGTGATCATCGCCATCATCGCCACCATCTCCGTCATCTCCGTCAACGTCGCCGACCGGGATCCCGCCAAGGAACAGGCACAGAAGCTCGCGGACCTGGCGGGGCTCGCCGCGGAACAGGCCATCATGCAGGGACAGGAATACGGACTGCGTATCGAAGCCCATGCCTACACCTTGTACAGCTATGACGGCCGCAGCTGGCATCCGGTCAAAGATGACAGCCTGTTCTACCGCCGCGAGCTGGGTGACGACGTGAGCCTCGCGCTGCAGATGGACGGCGCACCGGCGACCTTGGCGCCTCCGCCGGCTACGGTGCAGGACATGGGCGCCAGTACCACCGAAGCACCTGCAGCGGCCACCGGCGGCAGCCAACAGAGCCAGGATTTGCCGCAGGTGTTGCTGCTCTCCAGCGGCGAGATGCCCGCCTTCGAGATCGACGTGACCGGCACCGCCTCCGGTGAGGTATACAAGGTGAAGGGCTCGCTGGCCGACGGCATCACCGTCACCGCGCCCGAAGCCGTGAATCGCAAGGCGCCGCCATGAACCGCGCAGGCCGTAACCGCGGCTTCACGCTGCTGGAAGTGATCGTCGCCCTCACCATCGTCGCGGTGGGGCTGTTGGCGGTGAGCAGCGCGGCCGGCAACTCCTCCCGTAATGCCGTAAAACTACGTGACGATACTTTCGCCCAGTGGGTGGGCCTGAACGAACTCACCATGCTGCGTGCCGCCCAGAGCTGGCCCAATGACGATTCGCTCAACGGCGACGCCGACATGGCCGGCGAGAAATGGCATTGGAAGGCCACGCTCACCAAGACCGCCGACCCCGGCCTGTTGCGCGTGGACATAGACGTCACGGTGCCGGAGAAACCCGATGACGTGGTGGTGACGGTCACGGGTTTCATGGGCCTGCCGCCGAACCAGCAAGCGAGCCATTGAGTATGCGCAGCCGCGGCTTCACGCTCATCGAATTGCTGGTGGCCCTGTCCATCACCGCGATCCTCATGGTCATCGCCTACGGCGGCCTCGGTGCCTTGAGCAAGCAAGCCGACCACAGCCGCGACTCTCTGAAACGACTGCGCCAGGTGCAACTGGCCATGGACATCATGAGCCGCGACTTCGAGCAACTGGAACCACGGCCGGTACGCGATGGACTGGGCGGTACCGTGCCGGCGCTCCTGGCGGGCCCCGATAACATCCCGCCGATCCAGTTCACCCGCGGCGGCTGGACCAATCCGCTCGGCACCGTGCGCAGCACCGAAGAGCGCGTCGCCTACAGCCTGGAAGACGGCAAGCTGATGCGTTCCTGGTGGCCGGAACTGGACGGCCAGGCCCAGATCGTGCCGTCCAAGGAGCCGCTGCTGGATCAGGTGAGCTCCATCAAGATCCAATACATGGATCCCGTGAGCAGGTCCTTCCAGGACGTATGGCCCGAGAACCAGACCACGACCGGCGCTCCGCCGCCCAGCACCGGGATCAATCCAAGCCACAACCCCCCTGGGGCTAACGGCAGTGCGAATTCAGTGGACAGCGCGCTGCCGGTAGCCGTGAGCATCGTGATCACGCTCAAGGATCTCGGTGACATCACCCGCATCGTAGAGGTGGCTGGCTGTGGCTCGGCCTGCTGACCTGCGCCAGCGCGGCGTCGCCCTCATCACCGCCCTGGTGGTGGTGGCCATCGCCGCCGGTCTCGCCGTGGCCATCGCCTGGCAGACCACCCTGGACACGCGCCGCACCGCCAATCTCGTACAAGGCGATCAGGCCATGGAATATGCGCTGGGCGCTGAAGCCTGGGCGGAAGAGATCCTGGCGCGGGATGGCCGCAAGTATCAGAACGTCACGGCTCTGGGTCAGGATTGGGCGCAGCAGCTGCCGCCGTTGCCGGTGGAAGGCGGCCAGATCCAGGGCAAGATCGAAGATCTGCAGGGGCGCTTCAATATCAACAACCTCAGTACTCCCCAAGGTCTCGCGCAGTTCCAGCGCCTGCTCACGGCCCTGGACCAGGATCCGACCTTGGCCGCTGCAGCCCAACAATGGTTCACCGGCACCCCGGGCGGCGCCAGCGACGCCACAGACGACTACTACTCCCGGCTGCAACCGCCGTATCTCAGCGGCGGTGGTGCACCCATGCAGAGCGTGAGCGAACTCCTGCTGGTGAAAGGCATCACCCCGGCGGTATACGCGGAGATCTCACCTTATCTTTGCGCGCTGCCGGCGGGCGCCACTGCTACGGTGAACATCAACACCGCCTCCGGGCCGGTGCTTGAATCCCTGAATGCGAACATCACGCCCGACGTCGCTTCCCAGATCATCGGCGAACGCGGCACTTCAGGGTTCAGTGATTTGTCACGCCTGAGCGCCTTGAGCCCACCGATCCCGACCACGGGTTTCGGCCCCACCAGCAACTACTTCCTGCTGACGGTGGTGGCGCAGATTGGCAGCACCCACGTCACCCTGTACAGTCTGCTGTACCGCAACGGCAGCAACGAAGTCACCGCCCTGCGCCGTACCTTCGGGACGCTCTGAGATGGCCGAATCCCTCTTCCTGCAACTGCCCCGTGCCGATGTCCCGGCGCGCTGGCTGCTGCTGGACACCCTGGGCAACCGCATCGGTCATGTGCAACAAGGCAGCCTCGCGGAGGCCGCGCCCCAGTCCAAGGGCCGCCGCGTCACGGCGCTGTTGCCGGCGGAACGGGTGACCCTGCTGCACGTGGAGGTGCCGAGCCGCAACCCGCAGAAGGTATTGCAGGCGGTGCCCTACATGCTCGAAGACAAGCTCGCCGAGGATGTGGAGACCCTGCACTTCGCCCTGGGTGCCCGCAGCGACGCCGGGCAACTGGTGGCGGCCGTGGGCCGCGCCTACATGCGGGAACAACTGGATGCGCTAGCCGCCGCAGGTCTCGAATCCGCGCACCTCGTCCCGGATGTCTGCGCCATCGCGCCGGAACCGGAGACAGTGGTCGCGGTGCTGGAAGCCGACACAGTCTTGGCCCGCTTCCCGGATGGCAGCGGCTTCGGTACCGATCGCACCCTCGCGGTGCATCTGCTGCGGCGGCGCCTCACCGGTGACGCCGGCATCACCCGCATCGTCATGCACGGCTCGCCTGAGGAGATGGATGCACTCGACGCGGCGCTGGCAGATCTGCCGCTGGAACGGCTGCGCCAACCCCGTGAAGCCGGCATGCTGCCGCTGTTGGCGAATTCACTCACCCATCAGCGCGGGCTCGACCTGCTGCAAGGCGAGTTCAAGAACCAGACACCGATGCAGGAGCATTGGCGCCAGTGGCGGCTGGCAGCCATGCTGCTGGCGGCTTGCCTCCTGCTGAGCCTGGCGCAGCAAGTCAGCTCTTATCTCAGACTACGCCACCAAGCCGCGGCGCTCGACGCGCAGGTGGTGCAACTCTTCACCCAGGCCATGCCCGGCAGCCGCCTGCAGACCGGTACCGAAGTGCAGCAGATGAAACAGCGCCTGGCAGAATTGCAGGGCGGAAACTCCGCCGGCTCCATGCTGGGCCTGCTGGATGCGCTCGGCACCGGACTCGGTTCCAACCCCTCGATCCAGGTGACCGCCGTCAGTTATCAGGGTGGCAGCCTGCAGGCACAGTTGCAGGCGGCGGACATCGGCGCGCTGGACGCGCTGAAGGGCGTGCTCAACAAGCAGAGCGGCGTCACTGCCAACCTCGATTCCGTGAATGCCGCCGGCAATCAGGTCACCGGCCGCATCGTGCTCTCGGGAGGTGCTTCGTGAAGCAGCTCGACGAGTTCAAGGTCTGGTACCGCTCGTTGCAGGAACGCGAGCAGCGCATCCTGGCTGCGGGCGCGGTGATGGTGATCGCGATGATCCTCTACCTGGCGCTGCTGGCGCCCTACTTCGCCAGCCGCCAGCGCCTGGAGAGCGACATCCAGGGCCGGCAGACGGAACTCGCCTGGATGGGGCCGGCCTCGGCGCAGTTGCAGGCCTTGCGCGGCCAGCAACCTTCCGGCATCCCCGCCAACCAGTCCTTGCTGGCAGTGGTGAGCCGTGGTGCCGCCGACGCCGGTTTCGGCAACATGCTGAAGCAGGCGCAGATGGGCACCGATGGCTCGGTGCGCGTGCAGATGCAGGGAGTCGGATTCGATGAGCTGGTGCGCTGGCTGGGATCGTTGCGCCGCCAGTATGGCATCTCCGTACGCGAGATGAATGCGCAACATGCTGCTGCCGCAGGCACGGTGGACGCCACTCTCACCCTGATCGCCGGCGCATGACCCGGCGTGCCCTGCGTTGGTGGCTGCTCGGCGCGGTCGCCTATCTGGTGTTCCTGGGTGTCACCTTCCCCGCCCAATACCTTGCCGACCATCTCGCCAAGAAGATGCCGCAACTCGAACTGGCGGGCGTCACGGGTTCCGTGTTCTCGGGCTCCGCCGCCGAAGTGCGCTACCAGGGCACCGACCTCGGTGCCGTGGATTGGCATTTCGATTGGCTTGCACCGTTCAGCTTCAACATCGGTTACCGCCTCGACGTGCACGCCGAGGACCGGGACTTGCGCGGGCGCCTGGACTTAGGTGTGAGCAGCCTCCACCTGCGCGGGCTGGAAGGCCGCATCCCGGTAGCCGCCATGGACCACTGGTCTCCTTTGCCGCCCGACAGCGTCAGCGGCTCCCTGGGCCTGCATCTGAAGGAACTGCTGTTCAAGTCCGGAAAGCTGGTCTCTGCGGAAGGTGAGCTGGATCTGGACGAGGCAGTGTTGAAGTGGCCATCTACTGCGACCCTCGGCAGCTTCCGCATGGAGCTCACGCCGGCCTCCGGCGGGGGCATCCAGGCTGCCATCGCAGACGTGGCAAGCCCCCTCAAGCTGGATGCGGCCTTGAGCCTCTCGGACACCGGCGCCTACCACCTGAAGGGCACCCTGGCCGCCAAAGACCCGGGGGATCAGGCCACCCGCAGCTTGCTCTCAGGGCTAGGTCAGCCGGATAGCACCGGCCGTTATCCCTTCGATTTCAACGGTCAATGGTGAGATTTTTCTCCCTGTTTTCATTGACTTAGCCGCACCTCTTTAAGCATTATTTGCATCTGCCCGGCGATGCCGCGATCCCAGGGAAAAGGAGGGGGTCGGGCACCGGAACAGACTGAGGTAACCTGCCCACGATGAAGCCGGAAAGCGCCCTCCACGCCGCACCCGCGGGCGTGCTCTACAGTCTCATGGAGCAGACTGCGGGCTTCGTCGGCCAGGATTTCTTCCGCCAACTGGTACGCA
Source organism: Gammaproteobacteria bacterium (assembly GCA_036271575.1). Classification (GTDB taxonomy): domain Bacteria; phylum Pseudomonadota; class Gammaproteobacteria; order Natronospirales; family REEB76; genus DASUBN01. The sequence goes on along the minus strand of DATBAJ010000071.1, from coordinate 31,168 downwards.
GCCTGGCCGCCGGCCTCGACACCGAATACGCCTTCGTCACCCTCCGCGTCCCGGAAGACCCCAAGCGCCTCAAGCTCGTGGCCGGCTGGCATGTGAACCACGCCGCCGGCGCCTTGGGTGAGATCGACATCCCGGGTACGCCCGCCGAGCGCGTGATGGCGGAAGGCCGGCTCTGGATCGAGGACGAGGCCGCCACTGCTTTCCCCGAGGACCGCTGGTTGCGCAAACACGGCGTGCGCGCCTACTGCGCCGTCGCCATCGCCGGCCCGGACGGCCAATCCATCGGCCACCTGGGCATCATGTCGCGCCAGCCCTTCCAGGCCAGTGATGAACTGTTCGATGCCCTCAAGTTGCTGGCGGCGCGCTGCGCCGCGGAACTGCGCCGGCGCCGCCTGGACGAAGTGCAGCGGCTCGCCGCCGCCAAGTTCGCCACCGCTTTCCGCGCCGCGCCCGGCATCATCGCCATCTCGGAACTGGAGACCGGCAAGTTCACCGACGTGAACGCCGCCGTGGAACGCATGCTCGGCTTCAGTCCGGCCGAGATCATCGGCCGCAGCGCCGTGGAACTCGGCCTCTGGGAATTCAAGGAGGAGCGCGAAGAGTACCTGCAGGAACTGCGCCTGAATGGCCGCATCAGCAACCGCGAGTCGCATTTCCTCACCCGCGGCGGCGAACGCCGCCGCGGCCTGACATCGGCCGAGATGGTGGAGATCGAGGGCAAGCCCTATGTACTGACCGCGGTGCTAGATGTCACCGACTACCGCTCCGCCCTCGATGCCCTGCATCGCCGCGACGTCAGTTATCGCACCTTGTTCAACACCGGTGGCGATGCGATCCTGGTCTACCCCATCGGCGAGGACGGCCGCATCGGCGGCCCCTTCATCGAAGCCAACGACACCGCCTGCACGCTCCTGGGTTACGCCCGCGATGAGCTGCTGGAGATCAGCCCCTCGAGCCTGATGGCCGCTGACAAACTACGCGAGATCAACGAGGCGCTGCTCTCGGAGCAGGCGCTCCTGTCCGATACGGCCTTGCGCACCAAGGACGGCGGCAGCCTGCCGGTGCGCATCCACGCGCGTCTGCAGGTACTGGACGGCAAGCACACCGTGCTCGCGGTCTGCCACGATCAGCGCGGCGATCCCGACCAGACCAGCGCGCTCCTGGATGTGGAGCGCCGCTATGCCAGCATCTTCCAGAACGCCGTGGAAGGGATCTATCAGACCACCCCGGACGGGCGCATCATCCGCGCCAACAAAGCCCTGGCCCGCATCCTCGGCTACGCCTCGCCGGAAGAACTGGTCGCATCCAACACCAACGTCGCTGAGCGCACCTACCTGCATCCGGAGCAACGCGCCGAACTGCTCCAGCTCATCGAGAAGGACGGCTCCTATGCCGACCAGGAGTTCCAGGTCGCCCGTCGCGACGGCACCACCATCTGGGTCTCGGACAATTCGCGGGCTGTCAGGGGCAAGTCCGGCAAGATCGAGTACTACGAAGGCACTCTGCAGGACATCACACCGCGCAAGCTCGCCGAGGACGCACTGGCCCAGTCCGAGGAGAAATACCGGACGCTGGTGGACATGAGCCAGGACGGCGTGTTCCTCAGTTCCCGCGGCGGATTGGTGTATGTGAACAGCGCCTTCGCCGCCATGCTGGGTTACACGCCCGACGAGATGACCGGCCTCTCCTTCAGCTCGCTCCTGGCTCCCGAGGACCGCCATTCCAGCAACGCCTTCGAAGAAGAATACGTGCTGCATGCGAGCCATGAGTTGCACGAACTGCGGTTCATGCACAAGGACGAGAAGAGCCGCATCGTGGCCGCCGTCACCGTGGCGCATGTCCCCTTCCGCGGCACGCCCGCGGTGACCGGTACGGTGCGCGACGTCACCGCCCAGAAACGCTCGGAACAGGAACTGCTGAAAGGCGCCTACCACGACCCGCTCACGGACCTGCCCAACCGCAGTTTCTTCATGGAGAAGCTGACGCAGACCCTGGAGCACGTGGGCAAGCGCAGCTCGGACCGTTTCGCGGTGCTGTTCCTGGACCTGGACCGCTTCAAGCTCATCAACGACAGCTTGGGGCACAGCTTCGGCGACCGGGTGCTGGTGTCCATCGCACGCCGCCTGCGCACCTGCCTGCGTCCCGCCGATCTCATCGCCCGCTACGGCGGCGACGAGTTCACCATCCTGGTGGAGAACATCACCGGCCTGGACGATGCCACGGCGGTGGCGGACCGGGTGCATGAAGAGCTGGCACGCGCCATCACTGTGGACGGTCACGAGGTGTTCACCAACGCCAGCATCGGCATCGTCATCAACGCGCCGCACTACAAGCATCCGGATGAGATCCTGCGCGACGCAGATACCGCCATGTACCGCGCCAAGGCCGCCGGCAAGGCCGGCTACGTGGTGTTCGACGACGCCATGCATGAGAGCGCCAAGGCCAACCTGAAACTCGAGACCGACTTGCGCCAGGGCCTGCAACGCAGCGAATTCCGCGTGTTCTACCAGCCGGTGATGGATATCGCCGCCAACAAGCTTTCCGGCTTCGAGGCGCTGGTACGCTGGGAGCACCCCACCCAGGGCTTGCTCGGTCCCGAGCATTTCCTGGCCTTGGCCGAGGAGACCGGCCTCATCATCCCCATCGGCTGGTGGGTCATGGAGACCGCCTGCGCCCAGTTCGCCGCCTGGAAGAAGAAGTACAAGCATCTCGGCGAAGACATCACCATGAGCGTGAACATCGCCAACCGCCAGTTCGCCCACTGGGTGCTGCCGCAGCGGGTGGCGCGGGTGCTGGACGTGACCGGCATCAAGCCCAAGAACCTGTGCCTGGAGATCACCGAGACCGTATTCATGGACAACCCGGCGCTGGCGGTGGAGACCATCGCCCGGCTGCGCGCCGTGGGTGTGAACCTGCAGATGGACGACTTCGGCACCGGCTATTCATCCTTGAGCGCCCTGCGCCGCTTCAAGATCGACACCCTGAAGATCGACCGCTCCTTCATCACCGGCATCGAGAAGGCCCGCGCCGATCGTGCCATCGTGCGCACCATCACGGTGCTGGCGGCGGATTTGGGCATGGACGTGGTGGCGGAAGGCATCGAGGACGCGCGTCAGGTCGAATTGCTGCGCGCGTTGGGCTGCCGCAAGGGTCAGGGTTATTTCTTCTCCAAGCCCATGTCGGTTCCTGACGTGGAAAAATATCTCGCCGCTCTCGCCCCGCCTAAGTAGGCTGTGCTTAGTCCCAACCGGCCTCCGCGTAGTCCTTGAGACGCGCGGCACTCACCGGTCTGGTGACCAGGCTGACAGCGACCAGCACGATGACGTTGGCCACGAGGCCGTAGATACCTTCGTGCAACGGCACCGGCTTCAAGGCCGGCTCCAGCAGGACCAGCATGTTCACGGCGATGCCTGTCACCAGGCCGGCGCCCGCACCGGCGGCCGTCGCCCGTGGCCAGTAGAAGGCAGCGATCAATACCGGGAATATCTGCGCCACTCCGCCGTAGGAACCAAGCAGCAGGGATACCAGCGAGAGTTTCGAGGCCACCGCAAAATAGAAAGCTACGGCGGTGATGACCACGATCAATATCCGGATCAGGCGCCGCTCGCGCCGATCGTCCAGAGGTTTGCGTAACAAGGGCATGATGCCATCGCGCACGCCGACGGTACCTGCGGCGTGCATGATGGCATCGCCGGTGTGCATGGACGCCGCCAGGGTACCGGCTGAAGCGAGACCCACCAGCCATGGCGAGAGTCCGGCGTGCTGCAGCATGAAGGGCAATACCGTGTCCGCCGGCTTGATGTCAGGGAACAACAGCACCGCGGAGAAGCCGATGATCAGTATCGGCACCATGAATATCTGCATGGTGGGATACATGACGACCATGAGCTTGATGCTGCGGTCGTCCTTGGCGGCCATGCTGCGCATGAAGAAATGTGGCCAGCAGCAGAAACCCAATACCGAGACCAGGATCGCCGAACTGTAGCCCCACCAGTCCCAAGATCCGCCGGCAGCATCCAGGCCAGGCGGCACCAGCATCGCGGCATGCGGGCCGGTGGCGATGGCGTGGAACATGGCGCCGATGCCGCCGTAGAACTTCCATGGCAGGTACAACCCGAACAGCCAGCCGATGGTCATCATCGCCAAGCCCATGAACACACTGGTCCAGCTCACACCCAGCATGCCGCTGTAGAGCACGTACACGGTGACGATGCCGTAGGCGATGAGTGCGCCCTCCCACTCCGGCAGCGTGCCGTGGCTCGCGACCGACAGGATGAAGCCCACGCCTTTGATCTGCAGCGTGAGATACGGCACCAGCGCGGCGATGCTGAACAGGGCCACGGTCACCTGCAGCGGTTTACTGTCGAAACGGTGCCCCACGATCTCCGCCTGGGTGAAGAATCCCAGGCGTGCACCCAGTCGGCGCGCCCTTGGTCCCAGGAAATAGAACGGGATCATGCCGAAGGCGCCATAGGCCAGGATGTAGAAAGCGGCGGCACCGCGAGAATAAGCCCAGCCGGGTCCGCCCAGGAAAGCGAAAGACGAGAACACCGCTGCACCCAAGACGAAATACAACAGCACGGTATTCAGGCTGCGGTCGCCGGCCACGTAGCCCGCCACGCTGCGCGAACTGAAGCGCCCCGGCAGCATGCCGAGCAGCAGCGCCAGCCCAAGATAGACGAGACAAGGGATGAGTTCGATGGTCACCGCCCGCCCCTTTTGCCGGCGCGCATGTCGGCGCGGAAGGTGAGCGACAAGGCCACGAACACCACCAGGATGCACAGCACCAGCCATAGCAGGGAGAACGGCAGACCGAGCACATAGGGCGAGATGCGCGCGCCCAGGAGATATCCCGGCCACACCGTGGCGGCCAGGGTCAGCAACACCACTCCTAGTAACAGCCGATGGCGCAGCGGCGCCCTACCTGTGGTTTTCACGTGAAACCCCTTCGTATCGCGTTCATTTCGGAGCGCCGGCCGCCACCACCCGGTTCCGGCCATTGCGCTTGGCCTCATACAGGGCCCGGTCCGCCTGGTTGATGAGCGCCGCCACGGTCTCGGTGTCGGCCCCGGCGGTGGCTACGCCTATGCTCACCGTCAGCCGGGCTTCGCCCTGCGGCAAGGGTATCTGTATCCGTTCGATGCTCTGCCGCAGTCGTTCGGCGGTCTCGTAGGCCACTGCGGCGGAAGCTTCCGGCAGCAGCGCCACCAGCTCCTCGCCTCCGTAGCGGCCGATCACGTCCAGCTGGCGCAAGCCCTCGCGGCAGGCAGAGGCCAGAAGCCGCAGCGCCCGGTCGCCCGCCTCGTGGCCATGGGTGTCGTTGATGAGCTTGAAGTGGTCCGCATCGATGAGGAACACCGACAAGTCGCGCCGGTAACGGCGGCTGCGCTCGAACTCGCTCTCGGCACGCTCCATGAAATGACGCCGGTTATAGAGCCGGGTCAGTCCATCGGTGGTGGCGAGGTCCTCCAAGTCCTGGATCAACTGTATGTTGTCCAGCGCCATGTTCACCTGCTTGGCCATGGCGGTGGCCACCGCCATCTGCTGCTCCTTGAGGACCCGGTTCGGCCGGCCCACCAACAGCAGCCGGAACGCGCCGCTGCCGGAGTGCAGCGGCACCGCCAGGTAATGGTGCCGCCCCGGTTTGGCGCCGCCCGCCAGGGTCGCCGCATCCTCCGGCGTGAGCAGCAGCGTCTTCTGCGCCTGCTTGAGTCGCGCCACGATGCCCGGTTGCTGCTGCGGCCAATGCTCCAGGTAGGCCTGTTCGGTGGGACCGATGCCGCGCGAAGCCAGCAAGGTCATGCTGCCCTCCCGCTCCACGTAGAACAAGGCCTGCTCGTAGTCGATGAAGTTGGTGAGCGCATCGATGAGCTGCTCGGCGATGCTGCGATCGTCGCGTTGGGCAGTCACGCGATGGATGAGGTCGTGCAAGGATTCCGCCCAACGCCGGCGCTGCTGTTCCTCCACCAGACGCTGCTCACGCTGGATGATGCGCTTGTAGAGAGCAAGCCCCACCATCAGCGTCACGAAACCGGCTGCGGCATACAACAGATACGCCCAGCCGCTGCGCCAGGCCGGCGGCAGCACTTCTATATCCAGGGTCGCATCATCGGCGCTCCACACGCCGTCGCTGTTGGCGCCGCGCACCCGCAACAGGTACTTGCCCGGGTCCAGGTTGGTATAGGTCGCCGCGTGCCGTCCGCGCAAGTCATGCCACTCGTCGTCGAATCCGTCCAGCCGGTAGCTGAAACGGTTGAGCTCGGGTTCCGCGTAGTCGAAGGCCGTGAACTCGAAGCTCAGCATGTTCTGCTGGTATTGCACTTGCACTGCGTCCGTCTGTCCGGCCGTAGTCGCCAGCGGCACCTCCGAGTTCTGACGCAGGAAACGGGTGACGGCGACCTTCGGCGGCAACGCATCGCGGGCGATGTGGGAAGGATAGAAGGCGTTCAGTCCGTCCACGCCGCCGAACAGCAGTTCGCCGTCCGGGGCGGCGAAACCCGCGCCACCGTTGAACTCGTCGCTCTGCAGCCCGTCGCTCTTCAGGTAGTTGTGGAACGCGCCGGTCGCGGGCTCGAAACGCGACAGGCCGTCGTCGGTGCTGATCCATATCGCGCCCGCCGGCTCCGCCAGGATCGAGTAGATCGTGTCGTTGGGAAGACCGTCGCGGCTGAAGTAACGCTTGAACGACCGCTGTCCCGCCGCAAGGTGATCCAAGCCGTCGGCAGTGCCGACCCAAAGCCCGCCTTCGGCATCCGCGCGACAGGACTGGATGTTGTCGTAGCTGACACTGGTGGAATCCCTGGGATCGTTGTGGAACACCTGGAAGCTGTCGGCCGTGCCGTCGAAGGAGGCGAGCCCGCCGGAAGTCCCCACCCACAGGCGGCCGTCCGTGGTCTCGCAGAGGGCGATGACGGCATCTGCCGGCAGGCTATCGGCGCGGTTGGGGTCATGGCGGAAGCGGCGCGCGCCGCGTTTCTCCGTGTCCACCTGTACCAGGCCCGCGCCGGTGCCGGCCCACAGGCGACCGTGGCTGTCCTGATAGAGGGAACTCACCACGTTGCCGCTGCTGTCATCGCGGCCCGGCACCAGGTCATAGCGCTGGAATGCATCACGCGCCGGCTCATATCTATAGATGCCGTAGTCAGTCCCCGTCCACAGCCCACCCTGCCGGTCGCCGTAGACGACGTTGACTTGATCGTCGTCCACGCGCGTGGCGGGTCTCTCGCCCATGTGGTACTGCCGGTAGTGGCGCCGGGCGGCATCCATGCGCGTGAGCCCGTGATCGGTGCCGGCCCAGATATCGCCCGCCTGATCCTTGAAGATGGACCACACCATGTTACTGGCCAGGCTGTTCACGTCATCCTGCTTGTGGCGGTAGTAGCCGAAAGCACGGGTGCGCGGATTGTAGATGTCGACGCCGTCATCGTCGGTGCCGATCCAGATCAGGCCGGAACGGTCTTCATAGAGCACGTTGATCTGGTCGCTGCCGAGGCTCCCGGGGTCCGTCGCATCGTGCCGGTAGGATGAGAACCCGGCGGCGCTATCGTCGAAGCGGCTCACTCCCCCGCCGTAGGTGCCGACCCAGACATCGCCGGAGGAGTCCCGCAGCAGCGCCAGGGCATGATCGTTGGCGAGGGAATCCGGCGCCTTGGAGTGGGCATAGAAATGCTGCAGCTCTCCATGGGCATCCACCGCCGCGATCCCTCTACCGCTGGCGATCCACAGCATGCCGCCTACCCCGGTGATGGCGTGGATGGGTGATTCCGTGAACAAGCCATGCTGATCGGAGGTCATGCTGCCGCCGGCCACGAACGGCGCCAGATGATCGCCGTCCATATAGAAGATGCCGTGACCGCTTCCCACCCAAAGCCGCCCGTTCGCATCCTCGTGGAGGCTGTTGACGCTGCGCGGGCCGGCGGAGGAATCGGAGATAGGGTAATGATGGAAGACGTGCCCATCGTACAGGTCGAGTCCGGCACCGGTACCTATCCACAGATGCTGCTGGCGATCCACATACAGCACCGACACCTGGTCGCTGGCGAGACTGGCCGGGTCCTTGGGATCATTGGCGAGATGGCTGAAACGGCGGGTGCTGGTATCCAACCTGTCCAAGCCGCCCGTCGACGTACCGACCCAGAGCGCGCCGTCCTGCCCCAAGGCCAAGGCATTCACCGTGTTGTCCGAGAGAGAGCCGGGATCGGAGGGATCGTGGCGGAAAGTCAGGAAGCCGTAGCCATCGTAGCGCTGCAATCCGTCCTGGGTGCCGAACCACAGATAGCCCTGGGCGTCCTGGACGATGGCCTGCACTGAACTCTGGGCCAGGCCGTCTTCGATGCGGATGTGGCGGAAACGCAGGCTCGACCCCGGCGGCAGACTAGTCGCCGGTGCCGCCGATGACGACGACGCACAGCACGCCAGGCACAAGCCGGTGACGACCGCCAAGGCCCGCAGGCGCAGAGACCGATGATGCATTCGGCGATGGAGCATGCTTGGCTGCGCGCGTTTATGGTTGTAATGCGGGTCCGCGGGTCCCTAGCGGGCCGGGCATAGCTTCGCTGGACGGGGCCCGGACTGCAAGCGCCGCGGTCTATGGCCGGCGGGTCTTTTCGTCTATGCTCGATCCATGCCGCGCAAGACCCAAGCCAGCCGCACAGCGAAGCAGGCGCGTCCGCGCCGTCGAACGCCGGTGGACCTGCGGGGCCTGATCGCCGCCTGGGAACAGCGCGCCGGCGGCGCGGACTGGGATGCCGCCGCATTCTGCGATGCCGGCCGCCGCGCGCTGGAGTATGGGTATCCGACCCTCGCCTACGAGATCCTGCGCCACGGTATCAGTCATCACCCCCGCGAGCGCGAACTCGGTTATCTCGCGGCGCTGGCCGCGGCGCGCGGCGGTTCCTACACCGAAGCCGTGGGCCTGCTCGCGGCGCTCACGGGCAGACTCCGGCACGCCGACCCGCTCTACGCAGAAGCCAAGAGCCTCGAAGGACGCATCGCAAAGGACCTGTGGGCCCGTCTCCCCGCCGGACCGGCGCGGAGCGAAGCCGGCGAGCGCGCCGCCGCCGCTTACGCCGAGGCCTATGCCGCAAGCGGCGGATATTTCCCCGCCATCAATGCCGCGACGCTGTATTCGCTGCTCGGCCGCGCCGTCGAAAGCCGCGCGCTGGCCGAAGAGACCCGGCGGCTGTGCCTGAAGAAACTGCGCAACACCCGCAAGATCGATCCGTGGATGTACGCCACCCTGGGTGAGGCCAGCGCGCTGCTGGGCGATGGTCCGCAAGCGGAACACTGGTACCAGCGCGCCATGCGTGCCATGCGAGGCCGTTTCGGCGACATCGCCAGCATGCGCAGGCAGTTGCGTCTGCTGGATAGCGCGGTGCCGTCCGGACTCGACGCGCTGGTATCGCTGCCGCGGGTGGTGGTATTCACGGGCCACATGCTGGATCGGCCCGAACGGACCGAACCCCGATTCCCGGCGGCGCTCGAACCCAAGGTCACGCGCGCGGTGGCTGCGGCACTGGAGGAATGCGACGCCGGCTTCGGCTACTGCTCGGCCGCCTGCGGCGCCGACATCATATTCATCGAGCAGATGCTGAAACGCGGCGCGGAAGTTCACGTGATCCTGCCGTTCGCCCAACAGGACTTCCTGGAGACCAGCGTCGGCTTCGCCGGTCCGCAATGGACGCGGCGTTTCCACGCGGCCCTGCGCCACGCCACCAGCGTCAGCCGCGCGGTACAGGAGCAGTACCTGGGCGATGACATCCTCTTCGAATACACCGCCGCCCTCACCCAGGGCGCGGCCTTGCTCCGCGCCGGACAGCTCGAGACCGGGGTCCTGCAGCTCGCGGTGCTGGACCCGCTGGACCCGGAGCGCCGTGGAGGCACGCAGAGTGCGGTCAACGCCTGGGAACAGCTTGGACGGCCGTCGCGCAACATAGACCTGCGCGCGCTACGCGACGCCGGAGCGCCCGCGCGCCGCGCCTCTGCGCCGCTCACCTCGCCGGAGGCGGCACACCGCGAGATCAAGACCATGCTGTTCGCGGACATGGTGGGTTTCAGCCGGCTGCAGGAGGCGGACACGCCGGCGTTCCTGGTGCACTTCCTGGGAGTGATCGCGCGGGTCATCGCCGGCAGCGGCGCCATGCCCGCCTTCCTCAACACCTGGGGCGACGGCCTGTTCATGGTGTTCGATGAGCCGGCACCGGCAGCGGACTTCGGCCTGCGGCTGCGTGATGCGGTGCGCGCCACCCAGTGGCGCCGCCACGGCTTGCCGGAGGACACCAGCATCCGCATCGGCATGCACGCAGGCCCGGTATTCCCGGCGGTCGACCCGATCATCGGCCGCCGCAACTTCTTCGGCGCTCACGTGAACCGCGCCGCGCGCATCGAGCCGGTCACGGCCGCGGGTGCCGTATATATAAGTGAGCAGCTGGCCGCCCTGCTGGCGGCAGCCGGCGCCCGCGAGTTCGCCTGCGACTATCTGGGGTCCATGACCCTCGCCAAACAGTATGGCGAGAACGTACTGTATAGGCTGCGCCGCGCCCACGAGGGAGAATGAGGGTGTCCCAGGTGGAACCACAGCACCGCCGCTACTGGGCCTTCATCTCCTATAGCCACCGCGACAAGGCCTGGGCCGACTGGCTGCACAAGGCCTTGGAAAGCTACCGCGTCCCCCGCCGGCTGGTGGGCCGGGAGGGACGCGATGGGCCGCTGCCGCGACGCCTGTTCCCCGTGTTCCGCGACCGCGAAGAGCTGCCCTCTTCCGCCGATCTCTCCGACAACATCAACGAATCGCTGCAGCATTCCCGCTACCTGGTGGTGGTCTGCTCGCCGCGGGCGGCTGTGTCGCGCTGGGTGAACGAAGAGATCATCGCCTTCAAGCGCCAGGGACGCGCCGACCGCATCCTGGCGCTGATCGTGGACGGCGAACCCAATGCCGGCGACCGCCCTGAGAGCGGCGAGTTGGAGTGCTTCCCGCCGGCCTTGCGGCACCGCGTAGACAGCGAGGGTCGGTTGCTGACTGAGCGCGTGGAACCGATCGCGGCCGATGCCCGCCCGCAGCAGGACGGCAAGGCGAGCGCCCGTCTCAAGCTGCTCGCTGGGATCATGGGGGTGCCTTACGACGAACTGCGTCAGCGCGAGAAACGCCGGCGCCTGCTGAGACGGCTGCAGTGGGCGGCGGCCGCGGTGGTCGCAGCGGTGTTGTTGACCGGCGCCTGGGACCTGCAGGCGCAGCGCAAGGCGAAGCAAGCTGCGATAGCTGCCTACACGGAACAAGGGCGCCAACTTTACCTGCAGGGGGAGCCGCTGCAGGCGGCAGCCTATCTGGGAGAGGCCTATCGTTTAGGAGGCCGCACGCCGGCCCTGCGTCTGCTGCTGGCCCGCAGTATGTTGTATGTGGATTCCCTGCGCGGACGTTTCGTCGAAGCCGGCCTGTGGTTCAATCCCGACATGACCCGGGACGGCAAGCGCATGACGGCAGCCGGCGGCGCTGGCGATGCCGATATATGGGACGTGGACAGCGGCCGTCATCTGCTCTCCATAGGCGAACCCGGGCACATGGAGCTGTGGTCGCGCTTCTCTCCCGACGGTCGCTACGTTGCGGTGGGCAGCAAGCGGGACACCCTCGATCAGGACACCGTGATACGGGTCTTGGACGCCCACACAGGCGCCACGGTGACGAGTCTCAATTTCAAGGATAGTTTCCTGGTGGGCGCACTGTTCGACGCGGACAGCAAGCGCCTGCTCACCCGGTCCGAGCGTGGGGGTGAAGTGCAGATATGGGACCCTGCTTCCGGGAAATTGCAACTGACCCTGAAAGGGCGCGGCGGCCACATCAAACACGCCGGTTTCAGCCCTGATGGCCGCAGCATCGTGGGCGTCGATGCCGACCACAGCCTGTCCCTGTGGGATTCCCGTGACGGCAGGCTGGTGGCGCAACTGACCGGTCATCGCGCCGACGTCGGAAATTTCGCTTTCAGCCCCGATAGCCGCCGGCTCGCCAGTTCCAGCGACGACAAGAGCGTACGGGTCTGGGATACCCACGACGGCCGGCTGCTGTATACCATCGCCGCCAAGAACCGCGACGACTACGAAGGTGGACATGACGATGCAGTCAAGGTCGTGATCTTCTCGCCGGACGGCAAACGCCTGCTGACCGGCAGCAAGGACAAGACCGTGCGGGTCTGGGATGCCGCCACCGGCAAGAACCTGGCGCGCTTCGCCGCGATGCCGGACGAGATCGATAACCTGATCATGAGCGAGGACGGCGCCTTCATCGCCGCATCCGCCAAAGATGTGACCTGGATCTGGGACGGTAAGGACTATACCCAGCGCGGCGTGTTGCCGGGCGGCGTGGCCTTGTTCACCAGGGACTCGACCCGGCTGATGACCGTCACCAAGGATAATGTGGCACAAGTGTGGGACATGGCGGCGGTGCTCAGCGCGGTCATCGACGTGAGCGGGTCACATCCGGTCTACGACCCTATGGGGGCCCGCGTGGCGACCACGGACGAAGGACGGGTGACGATCTGGCGGGCCCACGATGGCAAGCGTCTCTTCGACTTGGCCTTGCCGCAAGGCGATCCATCCAAGCCGGACAAGGCTTACGCGAGTTTCGCGGTGTTCAGCCCCGATGGGACGCGAATCCTGGCAGCTGCCTCTTTGAATCCGTCGCTGAGTGTGTGGGATGCGGCGGATGGCCGGATGTTGTCGGTCATGTCGCGCCGCCCCATGAGCGTGGCGGCCTTCACTCCGGACGGCAAGCGGGTCTTCGGCTGCGGTGATGACAAGACCGCCCACATATGGGATGCGCATGACGGCAGGCAACTCGCCGGTTTTGCCATGCCCGAGGGTTGCGCCGACGCCACTCACTTCACGCCGGACGGAAGCCACTTCCTTGGCATCCGCGAGGACCGCTCGAAAGAGCCGTTCCGTTACTACGCGGAGGTCTGGGATCTCCAGATGCATCGCCGCAGCCTGGCTCCTCCGGAGATACTGTATTCCTACAATGCCGGAGCGGCCCTGAGTCCAGATGGACAGATCGTGACCACGGCAGACAATGCCGGCGTGATCCGTGAGTGGCAGATCGCCGACAGCAAGCTGCTGCGCAGTTGGGACAGCGGCAGCGGCGAGGTCGATAGCATCCGCTACGATCCCGATGGCCGGCGCCTGGTCACGGTCCATCGCAACGGCACCCTAAAGGTCTGGGATGCGGGAGACGGCAGCCTGTCATGGCTGTACAACGCCGAACGCCTCAGCCTGGACCGGGCCCAATACAGTCCGGATGGGCAATTCCTGCTGGTGCGCAGCCGGGTTGCACAGCTCCGGGACCCCGATTCAGGCCAATTGCTGCTGGAGATCAGCGGTGACTCCTCGCTCACTGAAGACATGGAGTTCGCCCCCGGCGCTGGGCAGATCGCAAGCCAGGCCTACTATGCGGGCACACGCTTGCTGGACGTGCATGCCGAAGACCGGCCGCCCGAGGCCGTCGCCGCGCTGATCCGCTGCCGCTCTCCCTGGCGTCTGGATGCGGGGCAGCTGCTGCCGGTCAGCGTGGCACCGGCAGACTGCGCCAAGCCCTAGGCGCCCTTCAGGCTCCCGGTGGTGTGCAATCCGGATGGTGGCCTTGCTGCTGCGCCTTCTGGTAGCGCTGCATGTCGTCCGGCAACTGCGCCTGCAGATCCTGCAAGCGCGTAGCATCCGCCGGGTGATCGGACAGCAATGCCGGCGGCGCCCCCTGATTGCTGCTCATCATGTTGCGCCATAGCTCCAGTGCCTCGTGAGGATTCCAACCCGCCTCCGCCATGTACTGGGTGCCGAGCTTGTCGGCCTCGCTCTCCTGGGCGCGGCTGTAGGGCAGCAACACGCCCACCGTGGCACCGGCGCCCAATGCCGCCATCGTGGCCTGCCCCTGGGACGAACTCTGATCGATACCGGCGAGGAGCGCCGCCAAGTCCACGCCCACCGACGCCGCCTCCTGATCCGAGATGCGCTCCGCGCCATGCCCGGCCTGCACGTGGCCCATCTCGTGGCCCAGCACCGCCGCCAGTTCACCCGGCGTCTTCGCCACCTTGAAGATACCGGTGTACACCGAGACATGACCGCCCGGCAGCGCGAAGGCGTTCACGGTCTTATCGTCCTTGAACACCGTCACCACCCAATTGCCGCCGCCGCGCGGCGCACCGGTGGCCGCGCTCAAGCCATGCACGATGCATCCCGCATAGGCGTTGGCGGCCGGGTTCTGGTCCACCGGCGTCTGCTTCTTTATCTGCTGGAAAGGCTGGTTACCGGCCTGGGCGGCTTGCTGGTCCGAGACCAGGTCGAGTTGTCTGCGCCCGGTAGGCGAGGTGGCGCAGGCCGCAGCCAATGCAGCCAGCAGCGAAGCGGAGAGAAACTTGTTCATGACGATCTTCCTTGTCCTTGGCTGATGGCATCCTGGGGCAACAACGACACGCGGGTCTGGGGCAGGCAGGCGGGATAGCGGCGTCGCAGGAATTCGATCAGCTTTTCGCGCACCAGGCAGCGCAGGTCCCAGGCATCATTACTGTTGGCCACGCTCATGAGTGCGCGCAACTGCAGTGTCTGCGGCGTGGCGTCCGTGACCTGGAAAGCCCAGGTCTTGCCGTCCCATAGCGGGCTCTCCCTCAGGATCGAGTGACAGTAGTCACGCAGCTCCTGGACCGGCGCGGCATAATCTGCGTACAAGGTGACCGTCGCCAGCAGGTCGGCGGTACGGCGCGTCCAGTTCTCGAACGGTTTCTCGATGAAATAGGACAAGGGCAGCATCAGCCGGCGCTGGTCCCATATCCGCACCACCACGTAGGTGGTGCCGATCTCCTCGATCCAGCCCCAGTTACCCTCCACCACCACCACGTCGTCGATGCGGATCGGCTCGGTGAGCGCCACCTGCAGCCCCGCCAGTATGTTGGTGAACACCGGGCGGGCCGCCAGACCCAACAGCAGGCCCGCGACGCCGGCGGAGGCGAACAGCGTGGCGCCCACCGCCCGCACCTCCGGGAAGGTCATGAGCATGGCGGAGACGGTGCCGATCAGCACCAATGCGAGGGCGATGCGGCGCAGGATGGTGACTTGGGTGAGGACGCGGCGCGCCGTGAGGTTGTCCGCCACGTCGAGCCGGTGCCGTGTCTCCAGGGTGTCACGCCACGCGTCGAAGAGACGTATGCAGGTCCAGCCCAGGGTGGCGATCAATACGATCAGGGCCGCGTGATAAAGGAACGCCGCCGGTGCGGCGCTGAAACGCGCCAGCGGCAGGGCCAGCAGCACTGTCGAGACCGGGCTCAGCAGCAACATGGGCTCACGGATGCGGCGCAGCACCGCGTGGGCGATGCCGGTCTGAAAACGGCGCATCACATGCTGCAGCAGGTATAGCACCACGTAGGCGGCCACCAGCGAGCCGCACAGCATCGCCCCGAACAGGATCGCGGAGTAGAGATCGGCGGTGATGCCGCTCATGAAGCTGCTGGTCGGTGGTCCCCCGCCCGCCGGCCGACCTCGCGCCGCTCGAAGGGGCGGCCCGCCTCGCCCAAGGCATCAGTGAAGTCCCCAATCCAGTGATGGATGTCGGAGTGGCGTAACACTCCCATCATCCGGCGCCAGCGTTCGCGCCGCTCCTCTACCGGCATGCGCAGCCCTCGCGCGATGCCGTCGGCGACTCCGGCCACGTCATAAGGGTTGACGATGATGGCGTCGGTCAATTGCTCGGCGGCACCGGCCAGGGATGAGAGCACCAGCACCCCCGGGTCTTCCTCGGGCTGGGACGCGACGTACTCCTTGGCCACCAGGTTCATGCCGTCGCGCAGCGGCGTGACCAAGCCGATCTGCGCCAGGGACAGGAAACCCATGATGGTGGTGCGTTGGAAGCCGCGGGTCATGTAGCGCAGCGGCAACCAGTCGTATTCGGCGAAGCGGCCATGGATGTCGCCGGCGATGGAGTTGAGCTCCTGCCGGATGTCCTCGTACTCGGCGACCTCGGTGCGGGAGAGCGGCGCGATCTGCAGCATCACCACCTTGCGACGGAACTCCGGACTGGACTCGAGCAGTTGCCCATAGGCCAGGAGCCGCTCCGGCAAGCCCTTGCTGTAATCCAGCCGGTCCACGCCGATGATGAGCCGACGCTTGGTGAGGCTTTCCTCCAGGCGCCGGCCGTGGATGCCCTGCCGGCCCTTGTGGGCCATATCCGCTATGGCGTCCACGTCGATACCGATGGGGAAACTGCGCACCAGGGCGCTGCGCCCATGGTATTCGATGCGGCTGCCGTGCACCTTTGCATCGGGGCAGAAATTCTCCACACAGGAGCTGAATGCCTCCACGTCCATGGGGGTCTGGAAGCCGATGACGTCGTAATGCAGGATGCTTTCCAGCAGCTCGCGGTGCCCCGGCATGGCGCGCAGCACGTCCGGGAACGGGAATGGCACGTGCAGGAAGAAGCCGATGGGTTGCACGACGCCGGCTTCCCGCAAGCGCCGCCCCAGGGGCAGCAAGTGGTAATCGTGCACCCACACCAGATCGTCCGGTCGCAGCATCGGCAGCAACTGCCGCGCGAACATGAGGTTGACCTTCTGGTAGGTCTCGCATTCCCCGCTGTTGTAGCGCACCAGGTTCAGGCGTGAGTGGAACAGCGGCCATAGCAGGCTATTGGCGGCGCCCACATAATAACCTTCGAACTGCCGCTTGGTGAGCGGCACGGTGGCGAAGGTCACGCCCTCTTCCTCCATGACCTCCGGCGCCCTGTCCTTATGTTCGGAGATTTTCCCGTTCCAGCCGAACCACAGGCCGCCGTGCCCGCGCATGGCGCCCAGCAGGCCGCTGGCGAGACCGCCTTGATCGCCGCCACGCCGGCCGGGCATGGCCACGCGATTGGAGACCACGACCAGGCGGCTCAAAACGCCACCTCCCAGGGTTCCGAGAGGCGCATGGCGGAGTGGATGATGCCGACCATGCTGTAGGTCTGGGGGAAATTGCCCCACAACTCGCCGTCTTTCGGATCCAGGTGCTCCGAGAGGAGGCCGAGCGTGGTGCAGCGCGCCAGCATGTGCTCGAACAGGGTGCGCGCCTCGGCACGCCGGCCGATCTGGGTGAGCGCATCGATGTACCAGAAGGTGCACAGGGTGAAGGCATTATGCGGCGTGCCGAAGTCGTCGGCTTCCACGTAACGGAACACGTAGTCGCCGCGCTTGAGTTCGCGGCCGATGGCATCCACCGTCGCCACGAAGCGCGGATCACTGGGCGACACGATGCCGAGTTCGGCCATCAGCAGCAGGCTCGCGTCCAGCCCGTCGCCGCCGAAGCTCGCCACGAAGCAGCCGCGCTCGGTATTCCAGGCTCTGGATAGGATCGTCTCACGGATGCGCTGCGCTGCGGCCGCCCAATACTCGGCGCGACCTTCCAGACCCAGGTGCCAGGCGATGCGCGCCAGCCGGTCGCAGGCGGTCCAGCACATGACGCTGGAGAAGGTGTGTATATGATTGCTGTTACGCAGCTCCCATAGACCCGCATCCGGCTTGTCATGCAGGTCCAGGGCCACTTCCCCCAGGGCCTCGAGCTGCCGGAACAAGGCCACGTCGCCCGGGCTATCCAGGCGCGCATCGAAGAAGGTCTGGGCGGCGGACAACACCACCGCGCCGTACACGTCGTTCTGCTCCTGGGTGTGCGCGGCGTTGCCCACCCGCACCGGCCCGATGCCGCGATAGCCTGCGAGACTCTGCACCTCCCGCTCGTCCAGATCGCCGCGGCCGTTGATGCGGTAGACGGGCTTCAGGCGGCTCTGTTCCGTGTCGGAACCGATGTTGATCACGTAACGGATGTAGTCTTCCATGGTCTTGGTGGCGCCGAGCCGATTGAGGGCGTTCACCACGAAGTAGCTGTCGCGCAACCAGCAATGCCGGTAATCCCAGTTGCGCGTCGAGCCTTCGTTCTCGGGGATCGAGGTGGTGACCGCCGCCACCACCGCACCCGTATCCTCGAAGGTGCATAGCTTCAGGGTGATGGCGGCGCGGATCACCGCATCCTGCCACTCCAGCGGCAGGGCCAGGTATCGCACCCAATCGCGCCAATAGGCCGAGGTCTCGGCGTGGAACTCGCGCGCCACTTCCTCCACCGGCCGCATCACCACCTCATCCGGACCCAACAGCAACACCACCTCGTGATCCACCAGGAACGAAGTCTCGTCCAGGATCGCCGTCACCGGTGCATTGGTGGTCAGCCGCAACACCTGGTCCGGCAACAGGTAGCGCACGTGGTTGCTGCCGCCGGCGATGCCGGCATCTATGGCGCCGTAGTCGCCGCTGGGCCGCAGGCGCACGGTGATGCGCGGCCGGCCGTGCAAGGGTTTGATGGAACGCACCAGCATGGCGGGGCGGTACATGCGTCCATAGTTCTTGAAGCGCGGCGCGAAGTCGGTGACCTGCACCACACCGCCATGCTTGTCGCGCAGGGTGGTGACCAGCACTGCCGTGTTGCGCTCATAATGGTGATCTGCCTCCGCCAGATCCTGCAGATCCACGCGGAAGCTGCCGCGGCCGTCGCCCTTGGGTTCCAGCAAGGAGCAGAACACCGGATCACCATCGAAGCGGGGCAGGCATGCCCAGACCATCTCAGCGCGTTTGTCCACCAGGGCGGCGAACGAGCAGTTGCCGATCAGGCCAAGTTCCAGGTCACGCATCCCGGGATTCCTCCGGTAAGCGGGCCGCCAGCCACTGCAGCACGGCAGCCGGATCGGGCAGGCGTACCCCCGCCACGCTCGGTTCCGGTCCCACCTTGATGCTGATGCCGTCCATGGCGTTCACGGCTTCGAAACCGCTCTCATCGGTCAGATCGTCGCCGATGTAGATGGGTCGCCGGCCCGCGAACGGCGCCTGATGCATGAAAGCTTCCACTGCCTGGCCTTTGCCGAGTTCCGCGGCGCATACCTCCAGCACGCACTTGCCCGGCTGCAGGCGGAGCATCCGGTACGGCGCCAGCATCTCGAGCATGGTCGCTGTGAGGCCGTCACCCAGCTGCGGGGCGCGCCGGTAATGGAGGCTGATGGCGAGACCCTTGTCTTCGAGACGGAGCCGGCCGTCCATGTCGGTGAGACGACGCATCTTCGCGCCCACTGACTGCAAGGCAGGCAGATGGCCTTCCCACCATGTCACGCGTCCGCCCGGATTGCGTATCTCGGCGCCGTGCTGGGCCGCGACCGGGAAGCGGTGTGGAGCGAACATAACGTCGAGTTCATGCAGCGGACGGCCGCTCACCAAGGCTAGCGCGCCTTCGTTCGCGGCGCCCAGGCGCGCGAGCAGGGAACACACCGCCCCCGACGGAGACACCACTTCCGGTGACTCCGCGATCGGGAGCAAGGTGCCGTCCACATCCAGGAAATAGGCGAAGCGGGCGTCTTGCTCTTGCACTGTCTCGTTTACACGGCGCGACATAGATGTTTGGAATTCGTTGATTTCGGCCGCGGCGCGCCACGCGGACGAAGACATTCTTGGACGACGGACAGACAGAAGCAAACCGCGGATGTCCGAAGATTGGACATCCGCGGCGATGCGGTGTTAGCGGGACTCTAAGGCGTGTTCAGCGTTTGACGTGTTCGTGATCGCCGAGAAAGTCCATCTTGCCGACTTCCACGCCGTTGTGGCGCAGGATGTCGTACGCGGTGGTGGCGTGGAAGAAGAAGTTCGGATAGACGGAATCGAACAGGTAATTCATGCCCTGGTACTTGCGCGGGTTGCCTTGAGCAGGCTTTATCTCGATGGCCTTGTTCTCGCTGCCATCGATCTGCGCAGGCTTGAAGCTCTGGATGTGCGCGATGGTCTTGTCGAGACGCGCCTGGAGGTCGGCGAAGCTCTGCTCGTTGTCCTCGAACTTCGGCGCCTCGGTGCCGGCCAGGCGTGACATGCAGAACTTCACCTGATCGGTGGCGATCTGCACCTGGCGGGTCAAGGGGAGCATGTCCGGATAGAGGCGCGCGCCGGTGAGCACCAGCGGATCGATCTTGCGGGCGGCCGCATAGTCCTCGCCCTTCTTCAGGATGAGCTTGAGCTGGGTGAGGATGTGAATGAAGCCGGGCGCGGTGGCCTGATACATCGAGAACTGCATGAGCATCTCCATCGGGTGATTGTCATGAATCCGTCCGGTGAGCGTGCGACAATCTGCGCATCGCACTCCAACCGGGGGAAACCGGGATGAAGATACTACTCCAAAGCCTGCTATTGGCGGGGCTGTCGATGGGCATCAACGCCTCGGCCGCCGACGCACCGGATTTCGACGTATTGAAAAGCATGTCAGTGGCGGACTTCCGCGCCAGCGGGCTGGACAAGCTCTCCGATGCCCAGATCAAGGCACTGGATGCCTGGTTTGCCGGATACCAAGGGCAACATGCGCTGACCTGCAACGCGGCCACCCCTGCAGCCACCCCGGTGGCTCCTGCTCCAGCCGCTGCACCGGCAGCCGCCGATGCCTATCCCATGACCGCGCACATCACCGGAGAGTTCCATGGCTGGAGCGGCAGCACCCGCGTGACACTGGACAACGGCCAGGTTTGGGAACAGATGGATGATGCCACGGCCACTGCGAGGCGAATGACTAACCCCAAGGTGACCATCAGCCGCGGGCTTCTAAACTCCTTCTATATATCCGTGGAAGGCGTGAATGACTCGGTAGAGGTCAAACGCATCAAAGGCTAATTGCTACTGAAAATCCGTCCGTGGATTTTCAGATTTCGGCGAGTCCGGTGCATGCCCGGATTCGCCCTCGCGATGCATCCTGCATCGCCATACCTCAGCGGCTGCGTTTGGCCAGCAGCCGGTCCAGGTTATTGGCGAACGCCTGCCGGTCAGCCTGGCTGATGGGAGCCGGTCCGCCGGTCTGTATGCCACTGTCGCGGATCTGCGCCATGAAGTCCCGCAGGCTCAGCCGCGCCTTGACGTTCTCCGGCGTGTAAAGCTCGCCGCGGGGATTGAGCGCATGGGCGCCCTTCTCCACCACCTGCGCCGCGAGTGGAATGTCGGCGGTGATGACCAGATCGCCGGCCTGTACCTGCTTCACGATCTCGTTGTCCGCCACGTCGAAACCCGAGGCCACCTGCATGGACTTGATGTGTTGCGAGGGGGGCGTGCGCAATGACTGGTTCGCCACCAGGGTCAATGGCACTTCCGCGCGTTTGGCGGCGCGGAACAATATCTCCTTGATCACCTTGGGGCAGGCATCCGCATCCACCCATATCCTCACGCGTCTTCTCCGAGCCAGTCGGCGGCACCTGCGCCCGCCACGCGGCCGCTGGCAAAACAGGCCGTGAGCAGGTAACCGCCGGTAGGCGCTTCGCAGTCCAGCATCTCGCCGGCGCAGAACACACCCGGCAACTGCTTGAGCATCAGGCGCTGATCCAGAGCTTCGGCTGCAACACCACCGGCACTGCTGATGGCCTCATCCAGAGGCCGCGCCGCCGTGAGCCGCAAAGACAGATCCTTGATGGCTTCTGCGACCGCCGCCACGTCCGCCGGCAGATCCTTGCCCAGCACTTCGCGCAGCAGCCCTGCCTTCACGCCGTCGATGCCTGCTTGTTTGCGCAGATGGTTCGCCAGGGATTGGCCGCCACGGGGCTTGCATAGGTCCTGCACCAGCCGTGGCAGATCCCGGTTCGGTGCGAGATCAAGGTGCAGGACCGCGTGACCGCGGTCCTCGATGCGGTCGCGCAACGCCGCCGACAGGCTATAGACCAGGCCACCTTCGATGCCATGATCCGTGACCACGAACTCGCCCTGTTTTGGGACACCGTCTTCGAGCCAGGCGGTGACCGGTTTCACCGGCTGGCCGGCGAAACGTCCGCGGAAGTGCTCGCTCCATCGGATATCGAAGCCGCTGTTGGCTGGCCTTAACGGCTCGACGGTGACGCCACGTGCTTGCAGCAGGGGTACCCAGGCACCGTCCGATCCCAGGTGCGCCCAACTGCCGCCGCCCAATGCCAGTACCACTGCACCGGGTCTCGCACGCGTCAGTCCTGCAGGCGTGGCGAATATGGGCTGATCGGCGTCCCACCCTGTCCAGCGATGCCGCACATGGAAGCCCACGCCCGTATCCTTGAGTCGTCTCAACCAGGCGCGCAACAACGGTGCGGCCTTCATCTGCGTGGGGAATACCCGTCCTGAACTGCCGATCAGGGTCTCGATACCCAAGCCCGCAGCCCATTCCCGCAACGCATCGGGGCTGAACGCCTCCAACCAGGGACGCACGAAATCGTGCCCCGCGCCATAGCGCGCGAGGAAGTCGCCTTGGGATTCCGAATGGGTAAGGTTGAGGCCGCCTATGCCCGCTTGCAGAAACTTTCGGCCCACCGAGGGCATGGCGTCGTAGACATCCACGGCCACTCCGGCGCCAGCCAGCACTTCGGCGGCCATGAGTCCCGCGGGACCGCCGCCGATCACCGCGGCGGTGCGCGGAACCACGCTCGCCCCTCAGGTCAGCGTGGGACCGGCTTGGCGTTGCCCGCCTGGGACATGAGTGTGCCCACCATCGCAGACAGGTCACCCATGTTGGCCGGCACCACCGTCACGGTGGAGGTCTTGGCGATCTCGCCCCACTGTTCTACCCACTGCTGGGCGAGCTGGTAGTGCAAGGCGTCGCTGCCACCCTGGCCGGCGGCGGCCATGCCGATGGTCTGGATGGCCTTGGCGGTGGCGTTGGCGACCGTGGCGATGGCTTGGGCCTGGCCATCGGCGCGCAGGATGGCGGATTGCTTCTCGCCATCCGCGTTGTTGATGAGGCTCTGCTTCTGGCCTTCCGACTGGTTGATGGCCTGTTGGCGGTCGCCTTCGGACTTGGCGATGGAGGCGCGCTTCTGGCGCTCGGCGGTGAGCTGCAGCTCCATGGCGCGCTGGATCTCGTCCGGCGGAGTCAGGTTGCGGATCTCATAGCGCAGCACCTTCACGCCCCAGCCGATGGCGGCTTCCGTAAGCACGTCCACCACGCCCTTGTTGAGCGTTTCGCGCTGCGACAGGCACTCATCCAGCGCCAGCTTGCCCACCTCGGCGCGCATGGTGGTCTGCACCAGCTGCACCACCGCCGTGATCACGTCGTTGGTGCCGTAGGCCGCATTCTGGGCGTTGGTGATCTGGTAATAGAGCACCCCGTCCACCGACAGGCGCGTGTTGTCCTTGGTGATGCAGACCTGCTCCGGCACGTCCATGGGGATCTCACGCATGTCGAACTTGTAGGCGACGCGATCGGCGAACGGCACGATGATCTGGATGCCGGACACCAGCGTCGCGTGGTAGCGCCCGAGGCGCTCGACGACCCAGGACTGCTGCTGAGGCACGATGCGCACCGCACGCATCATGGTGACGAAGGCGAAGATCAGTATCAGCAGGCCTATGACGGAAGAGATGGGCATGGAACGCTCCTTGCGGTTTTAGTTCGAATTCAATTCACGGGGCGGATGCGCAGGCGCGCGCCATCGCGGGCCACGATCTCGGCGGTCTGACCCACCTGCGGTGAGCCTGCGCCCTCCCACGCCGCTTCCCACAGGGAATCGCGGTAGCGGACGCGCACGCCGCGTTCCCCGGTCTCGGCGACGGTCACGCGGCTGCCCTTGTCCGTGTCCACGAGCACATGGTCTTTGCCGGCCTGCATGCGCTGCCGCAACAGATGGGCCAGCGGCAACATGATCGCGGACGCGACGGCGAACACCAGCGCCGCCTGCCAGTTCTCCAGCGGATAAAACCAGGTGATGACGGCGGTGAGTAGCGCAGCCACGCCGAGCGCGCCCAGATAGAGGGTAAGGCTGGCCATCTCCAGCACGATGAGGATAAGACCCGCCGCCAGGAATGCCAAAGGCACGAAATGATCCATGTCTTACCCCTAAAAGCCTGTCCCTACTCACGATGATAGGGACTATCCGGCCGGTTTCAATGCTTGGATGAGCCTTTAATCGGCCGGGCTGAACCTGCCGATCTCCCGCTCCTTGACCGTGACCTGCTCGCAGATCACGTCCAGGTCCTCATACTCGTGGCGGAACTTGTCACGAAACGCGCGCCAGGCCGCCTCGGATTCCCAATGATCCACCGTGAAGAAGCGTTGCGGGTTGACCTGGTCCTGATACAGCTCGCTGCGGATATAACCCGCGGCGCGGCGAAACAGCTTCACCCAGTCTCCATCCTGTCCGTAGACGCGCTGGAACTCGGCGATCTTGCCGGGTGCCGCGAAGAACTCCCAGGCATAGACATACCCGGATTTCACTGCATTGGCTCCGGTCTGGCCGGCGTGCGGCGAGTAGCGGCGCTGGGATGCATGGTTGGCGGACCCCGAATCTCTCGAACGGACCAGTATAGCCCCGCGGCTCAGGGCGGCGGAAACGGCTGAGGTCTGCCCACTAATCGGTTAGTACCAAACCGGTCCTCGCCGCACACCAGCACGCAGGGAGGCCGCGACTCGTGCCAATGGACAGGCTCGTCGAAATTGAGGGGTATCTGCGCCCTCGCGTCGGGACGCGAGTAATGGATGATCATCGCCTGCCGGATATTGGGGCCGGTGTTGTGGGAACCATGCCAGAGCCGGCCGTCGAACAGGAAGAATCCGCCGGGCTTGACCGGTATCCGTACGATCTGTGCCTCAGGCATCGTGGGCCGCACCGCTGCCAGGGTGCCGGCGTCGTCCTCCACCCCGTAAGCCTGCGGTCGCTCCGGCATCCGATGGGACCCGGTGAGCACCTTGAGCGTGGAATCCTGGTCGTTGTTCTTCAGACCTATATATACACTCACGCCGGGCCAGCGCAGGTGCTCGATGTCCCCATGCCAGCGGTGCACACCACCCGGCAAGGAGCGCGTGAGGGTGAGGCCCCAAGCGAGCACGTCGGGACCGAGGACCGATGCGACCCGGCGCACGATGGCCGGATGGCAGGCCGCATCGTAATACTCCGGCACCAGGGCATGCATGCTCTTGAACCAGGGGCGCTGCTCGAACGCCTCAGGGCGCGTCGCTTGCGCCAAGTCATTCGGCGGCGTGATATAAGCCAGCGCTCGATTCCGCAACTTGCAGAGCCGATCCACATGGGCGGCGTCGAATAGCGGGTAGACCCCTGCCCAGCCGTCGCGTCCGAAGCCCGCCAGTTCCCCGGCGTCCAGACCCTGCATCAGACCGGCATCGGATGGCATGACTGGATTATAACCGCCGGCTTCAGCCGCCCAGCGCTTCCAGTTCCTGCCAGCGGGCATAGATGCTCGCCACCTTCGCTTCCGCCGCCTTCACCTCGGCGTAGAGTGCCTTGAGCCGGGCTGCATCGCTCATGACCGCCGGGTCAGACATCTGCTGCTGCAAGCGCTGTACCTCCGCCTCGGCTCTCCCGACCTTCTTCTCGATGCCATCCAGTTCCTTGCGTTCCTCGCGACTCAGACGCGGGGCCGCGGCTTTCTTCTGCACGGGTGCCGCATCGGCCGCTGCCGCCGGTGTGCTCCGGGCGCGCACTTGCAGCCACTGTGGGTAGTCGGCGAAATATTCGGCATGGCCCTCGCCGTCCAGGTATAGCAGCCGGTCGCTCAGGCGATCCATGAGGTAGCGGTCGTGGCTGATGAGCACGCAGGCCCCGGGGAACTCGGACAGGCTGTCCTCCAGCACCTCCAGGGTCGCGATGTCCAGGTCGTTGGTGGGCTCATCCAGTAACAGCAGGTCGGCCGGTTGTAACATCAGCCGCGCGATCAGCACCCGTGCCTGTTCACCGCCCGAAAGCTTCGAGACTGGCAGGCCCAGCTTCTCGATGGGGAAGAGGAAACGTTTCGCCCAGGCGGTCACGTGCAGGGGCTTACCCTGAAACATCACGCTGTCGCCCGTCGGCGAGAGCGCTTCCTTCAGGCGCAGGCTCTTGTCCAGCTGTTCACGTTTCTGATCGAAGCTCACGATCTTGAGCTCGTCTGCCCAGTTGATGGAGCCCTGGGACGGTTTCAGTGCGCCGGTCAACAACTGCATGAGGCTGCTCTTGCCACTGCCGTTCCTGCCCAATACGCCCAGGCAACTCCCCGGACCCAGGGTGAGATCGAGGCCCGCGAACAGGCGCCGGCCGCCGCGCTCCACCGCCACCTGCTCCAACTCCACCAGCTTGCGGGTCTTGCGCTCGCTGCCTTCAAACTCGATGCCGGCGCGGGCACCCTGGGCATTGCGGCCACGGGTCGCCGTCAGCTCGTCCTTCAGTTCGTAAGCCGCGTCGATACGCGCGTGGGCCTTGGTGGTGCGGGCCTTGGGGCCGCGGCGCAGCCATTCCAGTTCGCGGCGGAACTTGTTGGCGAGCACCTGTTCCTGCTGGTCCTGCTGGTCGAACACGGCGAGGCGCCGCTGCAGGAACTCGCTGTAGTTGCCCTCCACCCTCAGGTAGCCGTCGGGGTAGCGCCGGTTCAACTCCACTATCCGGTTGGTGGCGTTCTCCAGGAAATACCGGTCATGGCTCACCAGCACGAAGGCGAACCGCGCCTGCCTGAGCAAGCCTTCCAGCCAGAGGATGCCTTCCAGGTCCAGGTGGTTGGTGGGTTCGTCCATGAGCAGCAGGTTCGGCTCGCGGATCAGCGCGCAGGTCACGGCCAGGCGCTTGCGCCAGCCGCCGGACAGGGTATCCACTTTCTGATTCAGATCCGCGAAGTCCATCTCCCGCAGCCTGTCGCGGATGCTGCTTAAGCCCTCGTCCTTGTGATACGGCGGCAAGGCTTCGAGCAGCGCGCTCTCGACGGTGGCGCCGGCCGGGAACCTGTCCTCCTGGGGCAGATACACGAGATGCGTGGAACCCGCCATGGCTACCTGGCCGCTGTCCGGCGTCTCGATGCCCGCCAGTATCTTCAGCAGCGTGGATTTGCCCGAGCCATTGGGGCCGATGAGCCCCAACCTCTCCTCCTCGCGGAAGCTCAGGGTGATGCCGTCGAAAAGCGTCTGCAGGCCGTAGGCCTTGCTGATGGACTGGACGCTGACGAGCAGATCGGATGCCATGAGACTTGAGCCGATGTCACGGAATATCGCGGGGGCGCTATGTTCTCACATTCCCGCGCACGCGCAGCAGCCCCGGGCTAGAATTGCCTGATACCACCCCAGCAAAAAAGATATCGCATGAAAGATGCCGCCCGTGAAGCCTTCAGCAAGGTCCCGGAAGTCACCCTGGTGTTCTGGATCATCAAGATCTTCTGCACCACCCTGGGCGAGACCGGCGGCGATGCCGTGACCATGTCCATGAACCTGGGGTATCTCATCGGAACGGGCATCTTCGCCGTGATCTTCATCGGCTTCGTGGTGGCGCAGATCCGGGCCAAGCGCTTCCACCCGTTCCTGTATTGGGCCACCATCATCGCCACCACCACGGTCGGCACCACCCTCGCGGACTTCGCCGACCGTTCGCTGGGCATCGGCTATACCGGCGGCAGCTCCCTGCTGCTGGCCCTGGTGCTGGCATCGTTGTTCGTCTGGCACCGCACCCTGGGCTCCGTCTCCATCAATACCGTGAGCACCCCCAAGGCCGAGATGTTCTATTGGGTGACCATCATGTTCTCCCAGACCCTCGGCACGGCGCTGGGTGACTGGACCGCGGACACGATCGGCGAAGGCTACCTGCGCAGCGCCGTCATCTTCGGCGTCCTGCTGCTGATGATCGCCGCCCTCTACTTCTGGACCAAGGTGAACCGGGTGTTGTTGTTCTGGGCGGCATTCATCCTGACCCGTCCCCTGGGCGCGGTGGTGGGCGACTTCCTGGACAAACCTCTTGATCACGGCGGCCTGAACCTGAGCCGCTATACCGCCTCCGCGATGCTAGTGGTGCTGATCGTCATCGGCATCCTCGTCTTCCCGCAGCGGGCAGCGAAAACCTCACACTGATCCGTCAGGGAAACGGGTCTGACTCAGCATTTCCTTGTCGCCCGTGGCAGTTAGTGAATCAGGACGTCCAAATCTGGACTGAACCTTAAGACCCCCTGCAATCAAAGGGCCTGGCGGCGGGTCGCGCCTCTGTCTTAAAGACCGTAAACACTAATTTTCCGTCATGGCTCCGACCTATACTTAACAAAGTAAGGGTGTCACATATCGTCGACACGGGGAGTTTCTTGTATGTCCAGCAAACAGATCCTTTGCAGTCTGTGGGTCGTCTTCATGGCCTGCGCCTTGTTCGCAAGCCCGGCGTCTGCCGCCACCGTCGCGAGCATCGCCCTCACTGCAGCCCATACGAGCCTTAATGCAGGCGCCTCGGAGACCCTGACGGCGGCCGCCAAAGACAGCACCAAGCACACGGTGAAAGTCACCTTCACCTGGAGCTCCAGCAGCACCGGCGTGCTCTCCATCACCTCCAGGGGCGTGATCAAGGGCTTGAAGCCCGGCACCAGCACAGTGCGGGTCGCCGGCGGCGGCAAGTCCGCCACCGCCGTCATCACCGTCACCGCGGCGAGCATCGCCCTCACCACGCCCAACAAGACCTTGAAGATCGGCGATGACGAGACGCTCGTGGCGGTAGCCAAGGACACCGGCGGCCATGCCATCAGCGGCGTGAAGTTCACCTGGAAGTCCAGCCAGACCGGCATCGTGCACATCCGCGCCAGCGGCCTCGCCTCGGCCCTGGATGCAGGCAAGAGCACCATCACCGTGACCGGCGGAGGCAGATCCGCCACCGTCGCGATCACCGTGCCTGTTCCCAGCGCCCTCTCGGGCGTGGCCGCACATGGCGCCGCCATCGCCGGCGCCGTCGTCACCCTGGTGGACAAGAAGGGCGCGATCCTCGCGACCACCACCGGCAGCGACGGCAGCTACACGCTCGATACCACGGGCCTGAAGCCGCCCTTCATGGTGAAGGTGCAGCTGGGCGACACTGCTCTTTACAGCGTCAGCGCCGATGCAGAGACGGCCAGCATCATCAATGTGAACCCGCTCACCGATCTCATCATCCGCTCCTGGTACCAGGTGCAGGGAGCCAGCGTGGACGCGGCCTTCACCACTCCGGCCACCAACCCACCGCCGACCCCAGACCAGGTACAGCTCATCAGCAACGTGGTGGTACAGGTCACGGCCCTCTGGCTGCAGCAGGCCGGCGTGGATACCACGACGTACAACCCCATCAACACGGCCTTTGCCGTCGGCGACGGAGCGGACCAGGTACTGGACCAGACCGTGGTGGATACCGATAACGGCACCATCACCATAACGGACGGCGCCGGGACCACCCAGGATTCCACCGTTGATTACGGCACCGGCACCATCACCGTGGATACCAGCACCACCGGCCCGAGTGGTTCCAGTAGCAGCGAGACCGGCACCGTGGTCGCCACCACCACGGCGATGCAGACGGCGCTCACCGACATCACCACTACGCTCAGCGCTTTCACCGGCACAGTCAATGCCAAAGGCTCTGCCCTCAAGGCCTCGGACCTCAATCCCTACCTCGATGCGAAACTGTTGAACGAAGGCCTGAACAAGGCCCTGTTCGCGGACTCTACCGCCGATCAGTTCCGTGGCCTCACGCTTTCGTTCCAGATACTGGACATCACATCTTTGGATACCACCAATGGCCTGGCTGACGTCAGCTTCACGGCATCGGCGATCCAGGGCGACCAGACCCAGACCCAGATTGCAGAGTTCTTCTTCAAACAGCAGAGCGACGGCAGCTGGCTGTTCTACGGCGACCAACTGCCCGCCAAGCTGGGCGTCCAATCGGAGGTTCGCACCAGCCAGGGCTTCATTACCGGCGATAGTGGACCCGACATCAACGTGGACATCCGGCCGATCAAGGGCGCCTACACCAGCATCACCATCGATGACGGGGCTCTGGGCATCTTCACTGACACCGCACTCACAAAAGATGGCACCGAGGTAGATACCTACACGCCCAATCCCGCTGTGCCGGGCACGACGGTGGAAGTGGACCTGGATGAGTTCTTCGCCAACAGCGGCGTGCTGGCGGACTTGGTACCCGCGGGCACCCCCATGACCGTCACCATGACGCCCGCCACGGGGTCACCGAAGAACTACACGGTGCATACCAACGCCTTCACCACGGAGTCCATCTCCATCACCAACCTGACCGGCACCACCGTCACGACCGACGCCCACCCGGGTACCCCGCTACATGTGGAATGGACGCTGCCTACCACCTTCGCCATCGCCGAGGTGAAGCTGAGTGCGACAGTGTGGGATGGCGACCAGACCCAGAACACGACCAATTCATGCCAGTCCGATGGGCCGATACTGGGGATCACCGCCACCTCGGCCGACGTCACGTTCGCCACCAGTTGCTCCAGCAACCCGGTGAAACAAGCGAGCCTCAATCTCAACGTGATCGGCGTGAACGGCGAGCGGGAGTCGGTGATCTACTCGTTCAGCGATCCACTCTGACCGCGACTTTGGGGAGACCCACGACTAGGCCCGGCATGACCGGGCCTAGTCGCATCTACATCATCGCCGCCTGTCCATGCTGATTCAGACCTGCGGCAGCGCGCGGCACCAATGCCTGAGGTCCGGCACTTCGACCCAGCCCTCCATGGCCGCTTCGCCCAGTAACGATGCGACGTAGATGCGCGCCAGGCTGAACGCGAGACGACGCCCACCCCGTTCCAGGGCATCGCGATCTGCTGCGGTCGTCCGCAGCCAGTCGCGCACCGCCTCCAGGCCGCGAGTGATCTGGACCCGATAGGGCGCCAGGGCTTCGTCCTGCATCTTGCCGGCGCGACTCCCTACATCGGCGGCATAGGCATCCAGCGCTTCCGGGTTCTCCAGGACCCGCAGCACATCCAGCGACAGCACGTTGGTGGTTCCTTCCCAGATGGACAACACCTGGCAATCCCGCAACAGCCGCGGCAGCCCTGTGTCCTCGATGTACCCTGCTCCGCCGAAGCATTCGAGCACCTCGCTGGAGACAGCGATGGACTGTTTAGCAGTGTAGAGCTTGGCGATGGGCGTGAGCAGGCGGAGCAACATCTGATCCGACGCAGAAGCCTTGCCCGTCTCGGTCTTGCCCAGCAACACGCCGAGATGCAACACCAGGTGCAGGGCCCCCAGGTATTCTGCGTTGAGTTCGGCCAGGGTCTCCTGGTGCAGGGGCTGCTCGATCAGGAGCTTGCCGTAGGCCTTGCGTCTGCCGGCATAGTCTTCCGCCAGTGCCAGGCCGCGGCGCATGTAGCTCACGGCGGACACGGCGTTGTAGAGCCGGGTGATGTTCAGCACCGTG
>DATBAJ010000070.1:0-3170 GCA_036271575.1 Gammaproteobacteria bacterium | reverse complement strand
TATTTTGCGTCAACCGTCCGGACCCGATCTGCCCAAGGAGTGATGTGCAAGTCACCGGGCTCACCAAGGTTGAGCAGCACCGGCTGCGCCTGGTGCAACAAGGCGAAGACTCGCAGCGGTCCATCGTTGCTGACGAGGTCGAGATCAGGCATGCGGCGTCCCAGCAGCGGATGTCCCGGCCCAAGATCGTAGTGGATATCCAAACCCGACAGCATCGCGGCGAACTTCTGGCGGGGCTCATCCATCTTGAGGAGCTCGGCGACTGTATCGCGCAGGGCGGACGTGCGTTCATCCGGGCGTCGCAGCGCGATAGCCGCCATGGTATTGCGCAGCACGCGAGCGGCGACCGGATGGCGTTCGGCCTGGTAGGTATCCAGCAGGCTTTGCGGCGACAGCCGCTTCACCACCTGGGCCAGTTTCCATCCCAGGTTTACCGCATCCTGTACGCCGATGTTGAGGCCCTGCCCGCCGTCCGGAGCATGGATGTGCGCGGCGTCGCCCGCCAGCAGCACCCGCCCGGCGCGGTAGGCCGCCGCCTGCCGGGTCATGTCGGTGAAGCGGGATATCCAGGTGGGGCTGTGCATCCCGTAGTCGGTCCCGCAGGCGGCGATGAGCGCCGCGCTGAGATCGCGCAGGCTGGGCTCGTCTCCGGATCCGACGCACTCTTCCGTCACCAAGACCCGTATGGGCCCGCTATCCTTGTAGACCACCTCACCGTCGCGGATCTGGTATTCCACCCTGCCGAAGGAGTGGATGCCGAAGGCATTGCGATGCACGCCCAGTTTCGGCTCCTCGGTCATCTCCACCTCGGCGATCAGGTGGCTGACGGTCGGGTCCCAGCCGGGGAACTCGATGCCGGCGGCCTTGCGGATCAGGCTGCGTCCGCCATCGCAGCCGACGAGATAGTCCGCCCGTAGCGTCAGGCCACCGGACAGTTCGACGTCGACGCCGGTGCCGTCCTGCCTGAATCCCGTCACCTCGGTGCCGTAGTGGATCGGTACCTTCAGCTCGCCGACCCAGCCGGCCAGGATGCGCTCGATATGGTTCTGCCAAAGCCCGAGCCCATAGGGATGCCGGGTGGGGAAGTCGCTGATATCCAGACGGGTCCCGGCGAACCCCGCCACCTGTGCCACCTGCCCCTTCGCGAGGAAGCGTCCGGCGATCCCGCGCTGATCGAGCACCTCGATGCTGCGCGAGTGCAGGCCGCCGGCGCGGGAGCCGGCGAAATGCCGGTCGGCGCGCCGCTCCACGATGGCGACGTCGATACCTGCCAAGGCCAGTTCGCCCGCCAACATCAATCCCGTCGGGCCGCCTCCGGCGATCACCACCGCATGCCCGGCCATCATTCGGTCTCCCGTTTCAGATCCTCGGCATAGGCTTTGAAGATCGGGCCGAAGTCGGGCAGCTTGCGTGCTACCAAGGGCAGGGTCAGGCCGGTGAAATGCTCCGTCATGGTGAATTCCGTCGCGCCGGCCGCGTCCGGTCTCAGTGTGAAAGTGCGCACACCCTTGAACAGTGGCGCGAAACCGCCGGTCCAGGTCATGCGTTCGTTGGCGACTACGCCCGAGACCTTCGGTGTGAAGGTGCGGGCCTCACCGGGTACCCACAGCTTTAAGCGTGAGCCTTCGGCGATCTCGCCCTCCATGCGGGCGACCGTGGAATTCCAGCGGGCATGGTCCGCGGCATCGGTGAGGACGCTCCATATCCGTTCCGCAGTCGCATGGATGTATATCTCGACGCTGCATGTCAGTGAGAAGCGGCTGTGGCTCTGGGTGATCTTCGGTTCTTTCATCGCGTGCATCTGGCAAAGTCTCCGCTCGGATAAGCGGCGCCGCATGGGTGCTGGCGCTTAAGGCCGGCGATTAAGCACCAAGCCCCGGGGCTTTCAGCAATCCCCACGCTACGATATAGTATGAAAGTGGGAGAGAGATCGACGGCGCTTGTACTTCATGCGACATGATCCGATCCCGCCAAAACCGCAGCACAGATGAAACGGCCCCGCATAGGGGCCATTTTTATTTCATGCAGTCGAAACGGCCACCCTCATGAACTGAAGGTGTTGGGGTGACGGTATCAGGCCGCCGCCAGTTCATAGCGGCACCATTCTGCAACGAGCCCGAAAGGCAGTAATAGCACCGCCAGCATCCGTGCAACGTGGCCACGCCGGGCCAGAGCGATGCAGACGGCGGGCAGACCGGTCACGTGAGTATCGCCCACACTGAGTTCGAGGCGGGCGGCAGTGGCCGCATTTTCCAATCGCCACCCAGAGCCGATCAGGCTACGCAGCGTCGGGCCGGAAAGCACCGAACCCGGCCAGCGGATGCTCCCCAAGGCATTGGACTGGCAAAGCTTCCAGGCTTCGCGCAAGCCGATAGGCCGCAGATGCGGTTCGGAGAGGGCGACGACCCCGCCATCCAGGGCGCGCAGTTCCGGCCGTGGCGCCAGGTCCTGCGGCAGGCGGATGCTCCATACCAGGCGCAGGCGGCGCAACAGACTCAACATCCACCAGCCTGCATCCCACTCACCCGGATAGAGGCCGAGTTTGGCCGAACCGGGATAGGCATGGTGGTTGTTGTGCCAGCATTCCCCCATCGTGAGTAGGGAGACGCCGCGCACGTTGCGGCCCTGCACGGCGGCGCGCGTTACCTCGTGGTGCATCCCGCCGTGGTTGTGGGCGAAGTAGCCGATGAACCAGTGGCCGAACACTCCGGCGGTGACTCGCGCGCATACGCCCCAGAACACGAAACCCCAGCCGCCCCAGGCGTAGAAAATCAGTGCCCAGGGCAACTGCTGCAACATCCAGGTGCGTTCCAGGAAAAGATAGAAGCGATCCTCTGCGATGTGCGGCTCGATGCGGATCGTGGGAGCGTGGTCGAGATGCAGAGCACAGTTGAGCTGCCACCAGGCGTCGAGCCACGGCGAACGTCCGTGCCGCAGGTAGTCATGGCATGCCGGCAGGCGCTGGGCGTAGTCGCGCAGCTCGTGCTGGCGCAGCAAGCCGAGCGGTCCCGCCAGCCCTACCTGCACGCCGCAGTAGACCAGGAAGTATTCCAGTGGCTTGGGGCACTGGAAGCTATCGTGGATGAGCTTGCGATGGCTGCCCAGGGAGTGGCCGAACAGCAGCACCCAGGCGGTGCTGACCAGGAACAGCGCGAAGGCGCCAGGAGAGA
>DATBAJ010000069.1:0-31849 GCA_036271575.1 Gammaproteobacteria bacterium | reverse complement strand
CTCGACCCCCAAGGTCTTGAGCTTGGCAGCCACCGGCGGACACAGCGCCACACGGCGCTCATTGCCGCTCCGTTCCAGAGGCACGAAAAGCTTGATGGCCATGGGTTTTCCCGTCTTTTGGGGCCGGGAGCAGTTTAGCGTGGCTTAGGGCCCCTTGGCAGGGCGGCGGGTGGAACTTTCTGCCGCTTTGTCTTGGGCTTGTCGTTGCTTTTTAAGCTTATTACTGCAATATTTGCCCAGCATATTCAGGGTCTTGAGGATATTAGGGTGTACGACCTTTCCCAAGAAGTGCTGCGCACCGATGCGGCGGGTATGCCGCTGGAGTGGATCGACTATCAGGATGCGGTGAAGCTGTATCACCTGGATCAGGTGGCCTACAGCTACGGCAGCCTGTTGTATCGCCTGCACGGCGGTATCTGCGCCAAGAGTGGCCGGCGCAGCGTCATCGATGTGAACTCCATCATCGCTACTTACGGCAACAGCCGCGCCTCGGCCAAGGCGCGCAAGCATTACGTGCCGCCGCTCAACAACCATACCCTGTTCAAGCGCGATGCCCACGTCTGCATGTACTGCGGCAAGCGCTTCAACTCCGCCGAACTGTCCCGCGAGCACGTCACGCCCTTGAGTCGCGGCGGTCATGACGCCTGGACCAACGTGGTGGCCGCGTGCAAGCGCTGCAACAACCACAAGGCCGGGCGCACGCCGGAAGAGGCGCGCATGCAATTGCTCGCCATCCCGTTCACGCCCAACCACGCCGAGTACATCTTCCTCAAGGGCCGCCGCATCCTGGCTGACCAGATGGAGTTCCTGCTGGCGCACTTTCCCCGCTCCAGCCCGCTGCATCGGCGCGTGAAACAACTGCTGGTCGCCTGAACCCGGCGCGGTGATCCCAGAAAGAAAAACCCCGCCGATCGGCGGGGTTTTTTCTTGTGACCCGGCGTGGGTCACCGATGTCCGCCCTGCATCAGCTCCTGCATCGTCGTCTGGGTATAGCCCGACGGGATATCGAACAGCGATGCGCTCAAGGACGAGGTGCTCAGCGACTTGTAGGTATCGGTCTCGCTCGCAGGCGTGAGGCCTTGCATCGTCTGTCGCGTGGTCTTCAGGGAGAACCCGCCGGTCATCATGGCGCCCATGGTCTTGCCCATCAAACCCATCTGCGACATCAGCTTCTGCATGCCCGTGCGCATGGCCTGCAGGGTCTTGAGGTCCGCGGCGGGGATGCCGAGGGAGGCGGGTGAGCTTATGACGCACAGGGTGGCGCTGGGCCTGCCGCCCACGGTCATCTGCACGTCCTTGCAGCTGTGGCCCGCGACGGTCTCGGTGGTACCGAGTTCCTTCATCACCACGCCGCTCTGGGTCCCCGCCATCGGCACTCCCGTCTGGGCGCGGGTTGCTGCCATCTGTTGCATCATGGCTTTC
Source organism: Gammaproteobacteria bacterium (assembly GCA_036271575.1). Taxonomy (GTDB): domain Bacteria; phylum Pseudomonadota; class Gammaproteobacteria; order Natronospirales; family REEB76; genus DASUBN01. The sequence goes on along the minus strand of DATBAJ010000069.1, from coordinate 30,427 downwards.
TGCTCGGGAGTCAGGTTCGCAGTGGCGGTCTCCATCTGTTGGTTGGCCTGGTCCATCTCCTGTTGGTGCTGGGCGAGCGCCGCCTGGGCCTGCGCATTGGCAGCCTGGGACTGTTGTGCGGCCGAGTCCGCGCCTGCGCCGATCTGCGTGGCGCTGGCGTCATTGAACACCAGGTACTTCTTCTGGGCCGGCATCAACACCGTCATGCTGTTGCCGGCCACATCGTAGACGCCGACACCTTGTCCCTGCCCGCCTTCCACGCGGACCTTGCCGCCTTTCACATATATCTGCTGCGCCACCTCGCCTTTGTCGTCGACGAAGGTGATGTGGGTATCCGCCAGAGCCGGTGCGGCGGCGCCCGCCAGAGCCAGGCCGAGGGCCGTCGCGAGGGGTTTGCTGAACATGGAAGTCGCTCCTGGGCTAAGGTGATACTGGACCTAACATTAAACCGGAGACTCTTGCTTGGGAAGCAGGCCGTCGTCAGCGCTGCAGGAACGGGTCGAGGCTGCGTTTGCAGCGCAGTCCCTCGGGACGCCGGTATGGCGTGCACTGGGAGCGGGTGTCGGCGGTGAGCGCTGGCGCCTGGACGCGGACGGCGGGAGTCTGTTCCTCAAGACCGGTGACGCCGATATCCTGGCCGCGGAAGCGGACGGCCTGAAGGCGCTCGCTGCGGCGAAGGCCTTGCGCGTACCGGCGGTCTACGCTTCCGGCACCGCGGAGCGGGAAGGCTATCTGCTCATGGAGTGGTTGCCTCTTGTGCGCAACTCAGCCGGCGCCGCGGCCCGCCTGGGAGAAGCCCTGGCCCGGCAGCATCTCATGCGCCGGCAGCGCTTCGGCTGGCCGCGAAGCAACTTCATCGGCGCCACGCCCCAGTTCAACCGCGAGAGCGAGGATTGGATCGGTTTCTTCCGGGAGCAGCGCTTAGGCTTCCAGCTCAGGCTCGCCGCTGAGGATGGCCACCGCGGCGAGTTGCAGGATGCCGCCGCGACCCTGGTGGCGGGGCTGCCCAAGCTCTTCGCCGGCTACACGCCGCATCCGGCGCTGCTGCATGGCGACCTCTGGAGCGGCAACTGGGGCGTGCTGGTGGATGGAGGTCCTGCGGTGTTCGACCCGGCAGTCTATTGCGGCGACCGGGAGAGTGATCTCGCCATGACGGAACTGTTCGGCGGTTTTCCAGCCGAGTTCTATGCCGCTTATCGCTTGCACGCGCCGCTGGATCCCGGTTACGCGGTGCGTCGCGATCTTTACCAGCTTTACCACGTATTGAATCACCTGAACCTGTTCGGTGAGGGCTACCTGGGGCAAGCGCAGGGATTGTTCGACAGGCTCAACGCAGAATTGCGCTGATCAAGTCTGCGGTAACCAGACGCTGACTACCAAACCGCCTTCAGCGCGGTTTGCCAAACTGAGCCGTCCACCATGTGCTTCGACGATCTCCCTGCACAGAGGCAGACCGAGACCCGTGCCCGACTGCTTGGTGGAATAGAAAGGCAAGAGCGCCTGTTCCAGCACGTCCGGGCTCATGCCGGGCCCCGCATCCGCCACGTCCAGCCGCAGGCCCTGCGGAGTCTGGCGCACGTTCAGGGTCACCGCGTCCTTGGGCGAGCCGGATTCATGGGCGTTCTTCAGCAGGTTGATCAGCACCTGCTGCAACTGGGTGGCATCGAAGCGGCCGGGATCGCCCGGCAAGCGGCCTTCCAGGGTGAAAGGCGCCATGCCGCTCAAGGAAGCCGTGAATGCGGCCCAGTCCACGCTCTCGATGCGCGGCGCCGGCAGTTTCGCGAAGCGGCCGTAGCCGTCGATGAAGTGTTTGAGGTGCTGGGCGCGCTCCTCGATGGTGGCGAGCACGGCCGTCAACTTGGTGGTGTCAGCCTGGCCCGCGAGGATGCGTCCCGAATGAGCCAGGGAAGTGATGGGTGCCAGCGAATTGTTGAGTTCATGGCTCAAGACCCGGATCACCTTCTTCCAGATGGCCACTTCCTGGCGGTTGAGCTCCCGGGTCAGCTGCTTGAAGAGATACAGGCTGTGGCGTTGCGCGTTGAGGGTGAAATGCTCGCGCGAGAGGTAGTAGATCTCGTCCTCCCCGTCACGCTGCACGCTGAACATGCCGTCGCGCCCGCCCCGCACCGCTTCGCGCAGGGTCTCCGGCGCATCCTGCAGCACCTCGGTGAAGGATTGACCCTCGAAGCGCCGGCCCTGGTGGAACAGTTGGCGGGCCGCCACGTTGGAGTACACCACCCGTTCGTTGGCGTTGCTGAGCACCAGTGCCCAGGGGGTGCTCTGGATCACCGTGTCCAGCATGAGTTCCCGCTGGTAGAGGGATTGGCGCTCGCGGCGCAGCACCTCGCCCGCGGCGTTGTAGAGCCGCACCAGCGTGCCCAGCTCATCATCACGCTTGGGGTTAAGGCTGACGCTGAAGTCGCCGTCCTTGAAGCTGGCTACGCCGTCGCCCAAGGCCGTGAGCAGACGGGTGATGGGTGCCATGAAGCGGTGCACGGCGTATGCAGTCAGCGGCACGCATACTGCGAGGGAGACGAGCAGGGCATCGGGCAGCGAACCCAGCAGCCAGGCGAACAGGACCGTGAGCAGCACCGCCGCCACGCTGAGGGCGGCGGCCAGCAGCAGGAACCGGCCTTCCAGGGAACGACGCAGGTGCATGGGCATGAGTTTAACCGGCGCGCCTGGCACGTGCGCGGGCGCTCGCAGCTTCGCTACGAGCCTTTCGGTATGCCGAACTTCTCCATGCGGCGGTACAGCGCCTGGCGGCTCAAGCCCAGTTCCTGGGCGGCCGCGGCGATCACGCCGCTGTGGCGCGTGAGCACCGCTTCGATGTCGGCGCGGCTCGGCTCCGTGTTCGGCGCCGCGATGGATGCGGGTCGCGACTGAGGCAAGCCCAGGGCCGCCGCGTCGACGGTCTTGCCCTCCGTCAGCAGCGCGGCGCGGCGCATGCAGTTCTGCAGCTCCCGCACGTTGCCGGACCAGAGGTGATCCAGCAGCGCGCGTTCGGCCTCCGGGTTCAGTGTATGGCCGGCGCCGAGGAAGGCACGCGCCAGGGGCAGCACATCCTCGCGACGCTCCGCCAGGGCCGGCACGTGCAACTCGATGACGTTGAGACGGTAGAACAGGTCCTCGCGGAAATGGCCGGCGGCGATGGCGTCCCGCAGATCCGAGTTGGTGGCGGTGATGATGCGCACCTTCACACGGCGGGTCTGGTTCGATCCCAGCCGCTCGAACTCGCCGGTCTGCAGCACCCGCAGCAATTTCACCTGCCCCGCCAAGGGCAGGTTCGCGATCTCATCCAGGAACAGGGTGCCGCCGTCGGCGGCCTCGAAGCGGCCGGCACGGGCTTTCTGCGCTCCGGTGTAGGCGCCGGCCTCGGCGCCGAACAATTCGCTCTCGATGAGTTCCGCCGGCAGCGCACCCATGTTGACCTTGATGTAGGGACCGGCCTTGGCCGTGGAGTTGGCGTGGATGATGTCGGCGAACATCTCCTTGCCGGCGCCGTTCGGCCCCAGGATGACCACCGGCACGTCGGCATGGGCCACCTGGGTCGCGATGCCCACCAGCTGCTGCATGGCGGGACTCTCATAGACGATACCGCAGAGATCGAAGCGGTCGGCCAGGCGTTGCCGGGCCGCACGCCGCTCTTCCGCCTCGCGCCTCTGCAGGCGTTGCAGATGGCCGAGCGCCAGCAGATTCTTGACCGTGACCACGAGCTTGGCATCGTCCCAGGGTTTCGCCAGGTAGTCCGCGGCGCCTGCCTTCACCAGTTCCACCGCGTCCTCGAGGTGCGTCCAGCCGGTGAGCAGGATGATGGGCAGGTCCGGATGCCGGCGGCGGATCTCGGCGAACAGCGCCACACCCTCGCGTCCCGAGGTGGTATCGCCGGTGAAATTCATGTCCTGGATGACGAGGTCCACAGGTTCGCCGGCGAGGAGCGCGAGTCCGGCTTCCGGCGACAACGCGGTGAGCGTATCCAGGCCGTGCAGTCCGAACAGGACGCCCAAGGCCTCGCCGATGGCGTGGTTGTCGTCGATGACGAGAATCTTTCCCAATCGCCGCTCCCAGCCAAGGCGCAGGTGGCGAGACACCACCTGCTTCGAGTCTAAGGGTTTACTCGCCGCTACGCATCAGACCGGGGGTCACTGCGCGCCGGCGGTGTTGGCGCGATGGCCGAAGCTCATGACGCGGGTTATCTTCCATTCGTCGTTCTGGTGGGTCCAGATCACGACGAAATCGGCGATCCCTTCGCAGTCGTTGCTCTTGAATTGGCAGAAGCGGTGAGTGCCGAGCTCGATCGCGCCATAGTCCTTTATCGGGTAGACCCGCAGGCTGCCCTCGACCAGCTCACGGCGGAAGTTGCCGCACACGTTCTTGGCGGTATTCGCCAGCATGTCCTGCCGGGTCCAGGTCACGCCGCCCTTGTCATGGTAGAACTCGACGTCCGGCGCGAAGAAGCTGGCGTGGAGCTTGAGCTGGGCCGGATCGCTGCAGTGGTTGAAGGAGTCGAATACCGCGGTGTCCAGCGCCGAGACGGTCTTGAACAAGGCTGCGTCGGGCGAGTCACCGGCAGCTTGCTGGTCCGCCGCCCATGCGGTTGTGGCCACCAGTGACAGCAGGGCAGCGGCCATCAATGCCGGAATCTTGGATCGCTTCATCTTGAGGTTCCCCAGGTTCATTGGTTTATTTATACGTTGCGGGTGGCGATGGATGGGTGGATGGCAGCCGCCTTGAGCGCCGGTCCCAGCACCGCCAGCAGGCCCAGCATCCACAAGCACACGATGCCCACCGGGATGTAATACCAGGCGATGTGCGGCAGATCGTAGAGCTGCACCAGCCAGTAATTGAGCGCCACCGCCATGACGCTGCCCAGCACCACGCCGATGGTGGTGATGAGCCAGTTCTCGGTGATGAAGTAGCGGACGATGTCAGAGCGGCGGGCGCCCAGGGCGCGGCGCGTGCCGATCTGCCTGGTGCGCTGGCGCACGCTGAAGCTGGCGAGCCCCACGATGCCGAGCGCGGTGATGGCCAGGATCAGCGCCGTCACCAGGGACAGCATCACGGTCATGGCGTGGTCACCGGAGTTGGCGCTGTCGCGGTAATAGGTGAGCGGGCGCACATGCAGCACGAAGTTGCCGGTATGGGCGGCGTTCAGCTTGTCCTCAAGCTGTTTCATCACCGCATCGCGCTGGCCCGGCAAGGTCCGCACCAGCGTACGGAAGTAATCGCCTTCCAGCACCGTGGGGAAGATGATGTTGCGCTCGAAGCCCTCCCAGTGGGGCCAGGTGCCTTCCATGGTATCCACCACGCCGATCACGTTCACGCCATCGTTGCCCTCATAGAAGGTCTTGCCCAGGGCGTCCTGGCCCGGCCAGAGCTTCTCGCCGAAGGCTTTGCTCACGATGGCCAGCTTGGGCGTGGTGTACTTGTCCTGATCGATGTAGGCGATCTCCTCATGGGAGAAGTTGCGGCCTTCGATGAGTTTCACACCCAAGGTGTTCAGGCCGTGCTCATCCATATGGAATACCCCCATGGGCATGGACGACTTCGCATTCACTTCCGGATGATCGGTGGCGCCGTCGCTCCAGCCGCCGCCGCTCAGCGGGATAGACTGACTGTAGGTGGCGTCCACCACGCCCGGCAGACTGCGCATCACTTCCAGATCGGCTTTGACCGCACTGTCGGCGTTGTAGTCCGGTTTGTAGGCGCTCATGGAGACCACGATCATGTTCTCCACATCCAAGCCCGGGTTGCGTGCCAACTGGGTCAGGCGGTCGTGGATGATGAACACCGCGTTGCAGACGATGGCCAGGGTCAGCGCGATCTGCAGCGCGATCAGGATGGCGCCGGTCTTGTTGCGCAGCATGGCGCTGAGGATGGGTCGGATCTCCATGATGAGGCTCCTTATTGCACTTTTAGGTAGATGGCGGGCGGGATGCGTACAACGCGCCAGGCAGGATAGAGACCCGCGAGCATGCTGGCGCCGATCGCCAGCAGCAGCGACACGCCGATCATGGTCCAGTCCATGCGCGCGTAATGGTCGCTGCCTTGCAGGAGCTGGCGCACGCCGATGAGGCCGAGCCAGCCCAGCAGGATGCCCAGCAGGCCTCCGCTCACGCCGATCAGGCCGGTCTCCACCAGGTATTGGTAGAACAGCGCCGTCTTGCTCGCGCCCACGGCGCGGCGCAGGCCGATCTCCCCGGAGCGGCGCAGGAATTTGGCCAGGATCAGGCCGATGGTATTGAGCATGCACACCGCCAGGAACATGAAGGACAGGCCCACCAATGCCTCGCTGTCCTTGCTCACCACGTGGTTGTAGGCGAGCCACTGGCCCACGTCGTTGAGGCGGTTGTCGAGCGGGCGCGGGAAGCGGCCCAGCTTCTTCTGGTCGTTCACGTAGTTGTCCAGGAACTGGTGATAGTCGTCCCGGGCCGCGGTGGTGGGCAGCTCGGCCCAGAATTGCAGCCACACGCACTCGGAGTTCAGGTAACCCTCGAAGCTGTTGTCGGCAGGACGGCCCCAGCAGCTATTGTTGCCGTGGCTATGCAGTTGCATGGAGGTGACCAGGTTGAAAGGGATGAAGGCGTCCTCCGGGTCGCCGAAGCTGTCGTTCTCGAGATCGTAGAACTTCGGAGAAGGGGCCCACTTCTTCATCACGCCCACGATCCGGAAGCGACGGTTGTTGAGCAGCACTTCCTTGCCCACGCTGTTGGCACCACCGAACAGCTTCTCGTTCATCTCCTGATCGAGCACCACCACCTGCTGTGCATCCTGGTCTGCGTCCTTGTTCCAGGGGCCACCGTACTCAAAGGGCACGTCGAACATGGAGAAGAAGTCGTTGTAAGTCACGCGGATGTCCAGCAGCTCCGGTTTCACGGCCGGATTGTCGGTGGTGAGCGTCAACGCGGAGGTGAAGCTCAGGTTCTGGTGCGGTGCCTTGGCGGCTTTCATCAATGCCTGGCCGTCGCGGAAGGTCACCTGGGTGGGCGGTCTGCCGTCGCTGTCGTAGGCCTGGCCTGCGCCCCAGCTGTCCATCTGCACCAGATACAACTGGTCGTTCTTGTACTCGATGGGGTTACCGGACATGGAGTGGTACACGGCCAGCGTGGTGGTGGACATGCCGATGCCGATGGCCACGGCGCCGATCATGAGCGCCGTCAGCACCGGATCGCGTCTCAGGCTCAGCAGGGCAAGGCGCAGGTTGTAGAGGAACATGGTCGGTTCTCCGTAGGATTCAGGTTCAGAGGCCGCGGGTCGCTACCGCCGGCGGGACGGCGGCGGCCTGCAGTGCGGGTTTGAGCACCGCGAGCTGGCCCAAGAGCCACACCACCACCGCGCTCAGCGGCAGATAGATGGCGGGCAGCGGCGAGGCGCCGTAGTACTTGATGAGCACGATGTTGAGGGCGATGGTGAGCGCGAGGCCCGCTACGATGCCGAAGCTCACGATCAGGAAGTTCTCCATCTGGAAGTAGTGCAGGATGTCGCCGCGGGTGGCGCCCAGCGCGCGACGGATGCCGATCTGGCGGTGCCGCTGGCTCACCCAGAAGCTCGCGAGGCCGACGATGCCGAGCGAAGTCACCAGCAGCAGCGCCAGGATCACGCCCGCCAGCATGCCGGCCATGGCCCGCTGCGGCGCGAAGTAGCGGTGCCGCAGTTCCAGGACAGGGCCGCTGGCATCATGGTCGAAGACCACGTCGGGCAGGGCCTGGGCGATGGCGTCCTGTGCATCGCGGTACACAGTACGCAGATCATCGGGGTCGGCGCGCAACAGATAACTGCCGGAGAACGCGGGGCCGGGTCGCGCCGGCGCGAACACCGACCAGTCCGGGTCCCGCTCCTCGCCGCCGCCCGGTGCCGGCACAGCGAGATGGTCCAGCACGCCGATGACCCGGAAATGGAACTTGTCCATCCAGAACTCATGTCCCAGGGGCTCGCTGCCGGGCCACAGGTGCTCCGCCAGGTTGCGGGTGATCAGCACCGGCGCATCCGCCGGCACGAAGTTCTGGATCGGGCCGTACTCGTCCTCCTGGGGCAGGCGCCCGGAGCTGGGCTTCAACCCCAAGGCTGCCGCACTGCCCGGGCCGCCCACGTAGAAGTCGATCACGCCGGCGAAATGGCTGAGCCCGGCATCGAGGTTGATGCCGGCGTTGGCGACCCGCGGACCGAAGGGCAGGGTGTTGATGGCGCTCACCGCCTGCACACCGGGGATGGCGCGCAGGGCACCGAGCGCCTTCGCATTCACTTCATCCGCCTGGGCGGTGTCATAGCCCGTGAGCTGCACCAGCGCCAGGGAGGATTCGTCCACACCGCTGTGCAGACCCATGAGCTCCAGGCGGCCGGCGATCAGCGAGCAGGCGTTGCACAGCACCGCGCAGACCAGCGCGATCTGCACGGCGATCAGCCCCGCGGAGAGGCGGTGGTGGCGCAGGGCGGCGAGGATGGACGTCATGTGCAGCCTCCCTCAAAGGGTCTTGAGTTGCAGGGCGGGGTCGATGCGGCTGGCGCGCAGCGCCGGCAGCAGGCCCGCCACCAGGCTGGCGGCGATCGCGAGCCCCAGGGTCGCCGTGAACATGCCGAGGTCGAGATGCGCCAGGTCCGCGTAGGCGACCTGTTGCTGGCGGATCAGCCACAGGCCGAGCAAGGTCAGCAGCCAGCCGCCGCTGCCGCCCATGAGACCGACCAGTCCCGACTCCACCAGGCACTGGCAGAAGATCGCCTTGCGTGAGGCGCCGAGCGCGCGCCGCAGGCCGATCTCGCTGCCGCGGCGCAGGAACTTGGCGAGCAACAGGCATACGGTGTTGGACAGGCAGATGACGAGGAAGGCGAAGGCCAGCCAGTTCTGCAGGCGCACGTCGCCCGGCACCACGCCGTTGAAGTCCAGCCACTGCATGAGGCTGCGCAGGCGGGTGTTGTCAGCGTGGATGAAGCGGCCCAGCGACTTCTGTTGCGCGGCGTAGTCCGCCAGGAACTGCCGATAGGTGGCTACCTTGGCCGCGCCATCGAGCTGGACCCACAGGGATACCCACACGCAGGGCGAATCCGTGAGATGTCCCGGGTGCTCCGGTGGATGCCAGCAGGTGAACTGCTGGAAGTTGCCGTCGTTGATCTCGAGGCTGGCGGAGTAAGGCGCCATCACGTCTTCGGGCTTGCTGTAGAAATCCGCGGTGTCGCCGCCCGAGAAACGGCCGCCGGCCACGGCGTAGTAGAGCGGTGAGGGCCGCCAGGGCTTGAGCACGCCGATGATGCGCACCTCGCTGCCGCGCAACATCACGCTCTTGCCCACGCTGTCTGCGCCGCCGAACAGCTGGTCGTTCAGTTCCGCCGATATCACCGCCACCCGGGCCTTCTTCGCGTCATCGTCCGCGCTCCAGCCGGCGCCATACTGGAAGGGCACGGCGAACATGGGGAAGAAATCAGCGGTGGTCGAAAGCAGGACCGCCATGCGCGGCGGCTTGGGTGAGTCCGGCGCGCGCAGCTTCACCGGGCTGTCCACGATCAAGGCCTGGCGGTCGGCCTTGTGTGCGCCCCACAGGTCCAGGGCCGAGCGGTCATCCATGCGGTCCAGGGGTTCATGGTCATTGGGGTAAGGGCTGGAGTCCACCTGCGCATAGAAGAGCTGCGCGCTCTTGCCGGGCAGCGGGTCGCCGGACAGCAGGTACAGCACCGTGAGCGTGGTCATGCTGGCGCCGATGCCCACTGCGATGGCGAGCGCCATCAGGCCCGTGAGCACCGGGTTGCGGCGCAGGCTGACCCAAGCAAGGCGCAGGTAATACGAGAACATCCTAAGTTCCTGCTCAGGCCTTGGCGCCGGTCTCACGCTTGGGCGCGTCCGGTACGGCCTTCAAGTCCATGACCTGGCCGTCCAGCACGTGCACGCTGCGGTGCGCGCGGCGCGCCAGCTCCGGATCGTGGGTCACCATCACGATGGTGGTGCCATTGCTGTTGATGCCCTCCAGGAGGTCCAGCACCTGACGTGCCATAAGCGAGTCCAGGTTGCCGGTGGGCTCGTCCGCGAACAGGATGCGCGGCTCGCCGGCGAGTGCCCGGGCGATGGCCACGCGCTGCTGCTGGCCGCCGGAGAGCTGGGCCGGGATGTGCTTCATGCGCGAGGCGAGGCCCACGGTCTCCAGCGCCGCCTGGATGCGTTTGGCGCGCTCGGCGGACTTCATCCCGCGATAGCGCAGCGGTACGTCCACGTTGTCGAACACGTTGAGGTCCGGGATCAGGTTGAAGCTCTGGAAGATGAAGCCGATGCGTTCGTTGCGGATGTGCGAGCGGCCGTCGTCGTTCAGGTTGCTCACGTCCTCGCCGTCCAGGAAATAGCTGCCGGTGTCGAAGGACTCGAGCAGGCCCGCGATGTTGAGGAAGGTGGTCTTGCCGGAACCCGACGGTCCCATCACCGCCACGAACTCGCCTTCCTTCACTTCCAGGCTGAAGTCGCGCAGCGCGTGGGTCTGCACCACGTCGGTACGGTAGATCTTGCTGATGTTCTGCATGCTCAACATGTGACTGCTCCCGTTAGGTCCGTTCATTTCAGGTAGACGGTGTTGGCGGTGTCGAAACCGCTGGTGTCGGAGATGATGATGGTGTCGCCTTCGGTGAGTCCGTCCACGACCTCCACTTGAGAGATGCTGGCGGCGCCGGTATGGATCGAGGTGCGGGTGGCGATGCCGTCATGCACCAGATACGCGACGTTGCCGCCGCCGGAATCCAGGAACTGGCCGCGCTGCACCATCAGCACGTTGGGGCGCGAATCCATGACGACGCGCACCTGCACTTGCGAATTCTGCTTCATGCCCTTGGGGGGGGCGCCGGCGAAGCGCACGCGGCCGGTGACCAGGTTGTTCTGCACCTCGGGCGAGACCGCGGTGAGCTTGCCCGGGTAGGTGTTGCCGCCGTAGCTGATCTCGGTGCCCATGCCGAGCGCCAGACCGTCGGCATAGGTCTCGGGGATCTGCACCTGGATCTCCATCTGGGTCAGGTCCACCACGGTCATGATCGCCTGGTTGGGCGTGACGTTGGTACGCTGCTGCACCGCGACGTTGCCCACCATGCCGTCCACCGGCGAACGCACCGTCAGGTTGTCGTAGCGGCGCTTCAGGTCCGCCACCAGCAGCTGCTCGCGCTTGACCTGCTGTTCCTTGCTGCGCACGTCGAAGTCCAGGCCTTGCTTGTCCAGGCCGGTATTGGCCTCGGCGTTGTCGTAGTTGAGCTGGGCCGCGGCCAGGTCGTCCTTGGCCTTGGCGTAGTCGTGCTCGCTGATCACGTGGTAGCCCCAGGCGGCTTCGGCGCGCTTCATCTCACGCTTGGCGGCCTCCAGGGTCACCGCGGCCTGGTCCACGGTCTCCTGGCTGGCGAGCGCCGCCTTCTTGGAGTTGATGCGGGTGCGTTCCAGGTCGGTCTGCTGCGAGAGCAGGGTGGACTGCTCCTGCTGATAGCTGCTGGTGAGCTCGGGGCTGTCGATGAGCCCCAGCACCTGGCCTTTCTTCACCGCGTCGCCGGCCACCACCTTCAGGGTCACGGTGCCGTTCACGTCGCTGTAGAGGGTCGGGCTCACCGCCGCCACCACCTGCCCGTCGACCGACACGTCCCTTACGAACAGCCCGCGGGTGACCTTGGCGAGCCGCACCTGGTCCAGGGACACGGTGCGCTCGGCCTTGGCCCAGCGGATCAGCGCCGGCGTGCTGAGCGCGATGAGCAGGACGACGGCGATGCTGCCGCCGATGTACCAGCGGCGCCGTTTGCGGCGTTGCGGGGAGTTATCCACCGCGATGTCCTGGGCGGCCGTGTCGCGGATCTTCACGATCTTCTGGGGTGTGTTGGTGTTCATGGTGTTTATGTAGCAAGCCCCGTGCCAAGTCTCGTTGGATGATGCGGACTCACGTCATCCTTGGGGCCAGCGGCCCTCTGCTGGATCTCCGCGGTGCCGTCCCGCGTCCGCGGACGCCGTCTCGGTGTCCGCTCAGTGTCCGCGCGGACACTCCTTATATGCAGTCTTCTTCTCTGCCTTCATTGGATGCCCGGACTCTCGAAAGCGTTGCGTCGGTACTTGGGATTTTTTGCAGCTCCTGAAAAGAGAACGGCGACCTTTCGGTCGCCGTTCGTAGACTCAGCCTTTGTCTGGTTCAGTTCACTCGTGACCTTCGGGCGGATAAGCCGGGATGAGCGCCGGCGGCGGCGGCAGGTTCAGCGGATGCGCCTTGATCTTCTCCATCAGGTATTTCACCGCGGTATCCAGCTGCGCATCCTTGCCCTTCTGCAGGTCGCCCGGCAGGTCATCCACCTCCATGTCCGGGTCCACGCCGTGGTTCTCCATCACCCACTGTGAGTCGAGCCCGTAGTTGGTGCCTTCCGGCACCGTGATGTAGCCATCGTCCAAGAGCGGCCAGTTGCCGCGGATGCCGCGCACGCCGCCCCAGGTGCGCATGCCGATCAGCGGGCCCAGCCCATACTTGCGGAAGTAGTAGGGGAAGATGTCGCCGTCCGACGCCGAGTAGGCGTTGATCAGGCACACCTTGTAGCTCACGGATAGCACCGGCGGATCGGTCGCCGGCACCCGCTCGCGGTTGCTGGTCATGCCCGCCAGGATCCGGCGCAGGCGCTCCAGCAGCATCTGGTCGATGAAGCCGCCGCCGTTGAAGCGGTCGTCGATGATGAGCCCCTGCTTGTCGATCTGCGGGTAGAACTGATCGACGAACTGCTTCATGCCGTTCGCGCCCATGTCATCCAGGTACACGTAGCCCACCTGTCCGCCGGAGGCCTTGTCCACCACCTCACGATTGTGCCGGATCCAGTCGTCCTGGCGGATCGTCAGCTCGTCGTGCAGCGTGGACACCGTCACGTCGTGCTTGCCCTTGCCGTCCGCGTCGTCCGCCACCGTGAGCGTGACGGTGCGGCCGCGGCTGCCGACGAACAGGCTGTAGATGTCGGTCGGGGCCTTCAGTTCCCGGCCATCCACCGCCAGGATGTAGTCACCCGCGTGGATGTCCAGTCCAGGCTCGGTCAGGGGCGCGGCGAAATCGCGGCGGGTATTGTCGCCCGCGTAGATCTTCTGGATGAAGTAACGGCCGGACTTCGCATCCAGGCCGTAGTCCGCGCCCAGGAGACCCGTGGCCACCAGTTGCCGGTCATCGTTCAGGTCGCCGCCGCCCACGTAGGTGTGGGAGTTGGAGAGTTCACCCTGGATCTCGCCGATGACGTAGTTGAGATCTTCACGATGGCCGACGAGTGGAAGCAGCTTGGCGTACTTGGCGCCGATCGCATCCCAGTCCACGCCGTTCATCTTCGGGTTGACGAAGAAGTCGCGATCCAGGCGCCAGGCCATGTGGTACATCTCGTTCCATTCCTGCCTCGGGTCCACGCGCATCAGCATGTGCGAGGTGTCGAGGATGCTCGGCTTCTCGTCGTTGCCGTCGGTGGCCATGAAGCCGTACTTGCCTTCCGGCGTCTGCACCAGCGCGGTCTTGCCGTCGGCGGAGAGCACGTAGCCGCCGATGTCGGCGATCAGGCTCTTGTCCTTCTGCTTGTCCATGTCGAAGGTATGCAGCGCGCTGCGCTCGCCCGGCAGCGGTCCCTCGATGGTCTGGTTCTGCAGCGTCATGTACAGCACGTGCCCGGAAACGGCGGTCAGGAGTGCGTAGTTGTCGGCGGGGATGGGCAGCGCCACCGCGCGCTTCATCAGGCCGTCCAGGTCGATGTGCAGGGTCTTGCCCTTGTCTTTCTCCTTATCGGACTTGTCGTCCTTCGCCGGCAGGCCCTCGTCGGACTTCGGCGCGAACGGGGAGGGCGCGTCCTTGTCCAGGGTGGCGGCGTACACGCCGAACATCTTCAGGGTCGCGATGTTGAATTCGCTCTGGCTGAAGGTCGGGTTCTCGTGCCGGGCCGAGATGAAGTACAGGTACTTGCCGTCCGGATCGAAGGCCGGGTTGGAGTCGGCGTCGAAGGACGAGCTGAGGAGCGTGGCCTTGCCGGATTCCAGGCTGTACAGCCAGATGCCCGGCAACTGGTTGTCGCGCTGCTTGCTGTAGGCCAGCCACTTGCCGTCCGGCGACCAGGTGTAGTCGTGGATCTCGTTGCGTGGATCCTGGTCCACTTTGACCGGTTTGTGGTTCTTCATGTCCAGGTACCAGAGGTTGTGCTCGTTGTCGCTGAAGGCGAGCTTGCCGCTGTCCGCCGACCACAGCGGCTTGTAGAAGTAACCGGTCTTGAAGTCGCTCAGTACCTGCTCGGTGCCGCCCTCGGCGGGGCGCATGACGACCTGCTCCTCGCCGGAAGCATCGCTCACATAGGCGATGCTCTTGCCGTCCGGGGACCAGCTCGGATTCTCCTCCTTGGCGTTGGAGCTTTGGGTCAGGTCGCGGGTCGGGCCGTGCAGGATCGGCAGGCTGAACAGGTCGCCGCGCGCCTGCAGCAGCGCACGCTTGCCGTTGGGCGAGATGTCGAAGTTGGTGTTACCTGCCGGATCGTTGCCCTGGATGTAATGGGAGGCATCCACGTAACGCACGCCGGTCTGCACGCCGTCGTCCGGGATGCTCACCTCGAGCTTATGCAGTTGCTCGGAAGGCAGGTCCAGCACGTACAAGGAGCCGCCCTGCTGGAACACGATGCCGTTGTCGCCGAGGCTCGGCCAATCCACGTCGTAATCCGTGAAGTGCGTCACCTGGCGCATCTGTTTGGTGGCGGTATCCATGGCCCAGAGGTTGAAGCGGCCGCCGGCGCGGTCCGAGGCCACGTAGATGCTCTTGCCGTACCACATGGGGTCGAGGTCACCGCCCTTCGAGTCCACCGCCAGCTCGTCCTTGCCGGTCTCGAAGTTGTGGATCCAGGCGTTCTGGTGCATGCCGCCGGTGTAGCGCTTCCAGGTGCGGAAGTTGCGGAAGATGCGGTTGTAGACGATGGCCTTGCCATCCGGGCTCCAGCTGAACATGCCGCCCTTGTCGAGCGGCATCAGCTGCTCCTCGCCGCCTTCCACCGGCACGGTGAAATAGCGGCCGAACCAGCTGTTCATGGAACTGCGGCGCGAGAGGAACACCACTTTCTTCGAGTCCGGCGTCCAACCCAGCACCATGTTGTCCGGTCCCCAGCGTTCGGGAGCGGAGTCCACCACGTCGGAGTGGAAGGTGAGGCGGCGCGCTTCGCCGCCCGCGGCGGGGATCACGTACACGTCGGTGTTGGCCTGGTACTGGCCGGTGAAGGCGATCCATTTGCCGTCCGGCGAGAAGCGCGGCATCAGGTCATAACCCGGCTCCGCGGTCAGGCGTGTCGCCTGGCCGCCGCTGCGTGGCACTTCCCAGAGGTTGCCATGGGCTTCAAACACGATGCTGTTGCCGTTCAGGGTGGGGAAGCGGGCCAGCGCATCGTCGGCATGGGCCGGAGCCGTGCAGGCCAAGGCGAGGGCGAGGGACACGAGCCAGGCCGCGGGACGCGGAAAGAAGGTGCGCCGGGACATGCAGGATCTCCTTGATATCTATTTAGGTAGAGGGCGTTTAGGTCGTGCGCCGTCTGGGTTAAGACAGGCCATGCCGGGGAAGGGTTCCCCTGCGGCCCTTGGGACTGAAGGCTTCGCATCCTCTGCCTTTCACCCCGACCAGTCAAACCGCCAGTGGCCGGCCGGCGTGGGGCTGGGGTATCCTTGTGCGCTGTTTTTGACCATAACCCCGGTCTGCAGGGACCCGGGGTCCACCCTCTCAGGAGTATCAGACCATGCGTCAAGGATTTTTCGCCGCCGCCGCTTTCGCGGCCGGCTTGTTCGCGCTTTCCCCGTCTTTCGCCGCCACCAAGAGCGCGCATAGCCCGTCCACCGGCGGCACCTCGCCC
Source organism: Gammaproteobacteria bacterium (assembly GCA_036271575.1). Taxonomy (GTDB): domain Bacteria; phylum Pseudomonadota; class Gammaproteobacteria; order Natronospirales; family REEB76; genus DASUBN01. The sequence continues at coordinate 14,611 of DATBAJ010000069.1, read as the reverse complement.
AAGATCGCGGTGGTCGACGTGCAGGCCGTGATCACGGGCTGCCAGCGCGGCCGCGAGGCGGTCGCATTGCTGCAGCAGAAGCAGAACGACCTGCAGACCCAGGCCAATGACATGAACGAGAAGCGCAAGGCCTACAAGGATCAGCTCGACAAGGCCGACCAGAAGTCCTCCGACTACCAGAAGCTGCTCAAGCAGTACCAGGACGAGGACACCCAGTTCACGAGCTTCGTCAGCGACAGCCGCCAGTTGCTGCAGCAGCGCCAGCAGGAACTGTTTGCGCCCGTCGAGCAGGAACTGCAGACTGTGGTGACTCAGTATTTCAAGGACAACCACATCGACATCCTGCTGGGCAAGACCGCGGGCTCGGTGCTGGTCAGCGATCCGTACAACGTCACCCAGGGCGTGATCGACGCCATGGATAAGGATTGGGTCACCTTGCAGAAGTCGCAGCCGGCTCCCGCCGCCACCCCGGCTCCCGCCGCGACCACCAAGCACTAAGCGTTAAGATTCGCCGCGCATGATCGACCTGCGCAGCGACACCGTCACCCGCCCCACCGCCGCCATGCGCCAGCGCATGGCGGCGGCGGAGGTGGGGGACGACGTGTTCGGCGACGATCCCAGCGTCAACCTCCTGCAAGAGCGCGTCGCCGCGCTCGCCGGCCATGAGGCCGGGTTGTTCTTCCCCTCCGGCACCCAATCCAACCTCGCGGCACTCATGGCGCACTGCGCCCGCGGCGAGGAGTTCATCATCGGTTCCCTCGGCCACAGTTATAAGTACGAGGCCGGCGGTGCCGCGGTGCTGGGCAGCCTCTGGCCCCAGCCCCTCGAATACGAAGCCGATGGCAGCCTGGACCTGAAGAAGGTGGCCGCCCTCATCAAGCCCGACGACGCCCATTTCGCCAGGACCCGCCTCCTGGTCCTGGAAGACACCCAGAACGGACGGGTGCTGCCGCTCTCCTATATAGAGGAGGCTGCGCGCTTCGCCCGGGACAAGGGGCTGATCTTCCACCTGGATGGCGCGCGGGCCTTCAATGCCGCCGTGAAGCTCGACATACCCATCCGCGACATCACCAGGCATTTCGACAGCGTGTCCCTGTGCCTGTCCAAGGGCCTGGGCTCGCCGGTGGGCTCCGTGCTCGTCGGCAAGAAGGACTTCATCCATCGCGCCCATCGCATCCGCAAGATGCTGGGCGGCGGCATGCGCCAGGCCGGTGTGCTGGCGGCCGCCTGTCTCTACGCCGTCGAGAACCACGTGGAGCGCTTGGCCGAGGACCACGCCAACGCCAAGGCCCTGGCCGAAGGACTCGTCGGCCTGCCGGGTCTCACACTCGACCCCAAGCTGGTGCAGACCAACATGCTGTTCGCCTCCATGGCCGAACCCGCCAAGATCGGCGCCCTGGCCGAGCATCTGAAGCAGCAGGGCATCGTGATCCTGCCCAACCCCAGTCTCCGTCTCGTCACCCATCTGGATGTCAGCAAAGAGGACGTCCAGAAAGTCATCGCTGCTTTCAAGGCTTTCTTCAAGTAACTTCCTTCGCCAGACGAGGTCAGCCATGCAATTCGTCGGTCTCGAGCACGTCCCTGCGTCCCAGCGCATCTTCTGCGTGGGCCGCAACTACGCCGACCACGCCAAGGAGCTCGGTAACGCCATGCCGGCGGCGGGGTCCACCCCCATCATCTTCATGAAACCCATCACCAGCCTGGTGAAGGGCGCGAGCCTCTGCCTGCCCCGGGGCGTGGGTGCCGTGCATCACGAGATGGAACTGGTGGTGGTCCTGGGTAAGGGCGGGAGCGGCATCACCGAGTCAGCCGCCCTCGATCACGTGGAGGGAGCCACCCTGGGACTAGACCTGACGCTGCGGGACGAACAGAAGCGCCTGAAGGATGCCGGCAGTCCCTGGGAGTTGGCCAAGGCTTTCGACGATGCGGCAGCCCTGGGCGACTTCGTCCCCGTTGACGATCTGGACCTGCGGGCACTGGAGATGCGCTGCACCGTGGACGGCGCGCTGCGCCAGCACGGCAACACCAAGGACATGCTCTTCCCCGTGGCCACCATCGTCGCCTTCCTGAGTACGCGCTGGCACCTCTTGCCGGGCGACCTCATCTATACCGGCACGCCTGCCGGTGTCGGCCCGCTTGAGTTGGGCCAGAAGATCGAGATCTCCAGCGCGCCGATCGGGACCTTCAGCTGGATCTGTGTGTGAACCCGGAGGAACGCCAGCATCTGGCCGAAGCCGTGCGGGCTGCCTGCTTCAAGGCCGCTAAAGAGGGCTACGAACAGGCTTCCGCCAGCGGCCTCTGCCACGAAGGCGCGGTAGAAGCATCCTTGGGCGCGGTCAGCATGGTGGATATCAAGGCTGTGCTGGCGGCGCTGGAGCAGGGCAAAAAACCCGGCTGAAAAACCTGCCCCTGCAGGCCCCCTGAGGCTACAATTTGCGCTCTTTTCCGCGCCTTCCCCGGGGAGTCTCCAGGTCGTGACCAATACCAAAGCCGTCGCCGAATTCGTCCGCCACCATTACCGCCACTTCAACTCTGCCGCGCTCGTCGACGCCGCGGATGGCTACATCGCGCAGATCAAGAAGGGCGGCAAGATGATGGTGACCCTGGCGGGCGCCATGAGCACCGCGGAGCTTGGCCTCTCGCTGGCCGAGATGATCCGCCGCGACAAGGTGCACATCATCACCTGCACCGGCGCGAACCTGGAAGAGGACATCTTCAACCTGGTGGCCCACGACCACTATGTGCGCGTGCCGAAGTACCGCGAACTCTCGCCGGCTGACGAGCAGAAGCTGCTGGACAAGCATCTCAACCGCGTCACCGACACCTGCATCCCCGAGGGCGAGGCCATCCGGCGCATCGAGAAGGCCATCCTGGCCGAGTGGCAGTCCGCCGACCAGAAGGGCGAACGTTTCTTCCCCCACGAGTTCTTCTACAAGCTGATCCGCTCCGGCGTGCTCAAGCAGCACTTCCAGATCGATCCCAAGGACTCCTGGATGGTGGCGGCCTGCGAGAAGAACATCCCCATCATCGTGCCGGGCTGGGAAGACGCCACCCTGGGCAACATCTTCGCCGCCCACTGCATGAAGGGCGACATCAAGAACGTGCACACCGTGCGCACCGGCATCGAGTACATGATCTTCCTCTCGGATTGGTACAGGAAGAACTCCGCCGGTCCCGGCGTGGGCTTCTTCCAGATCGGCGGCGGCATCGCTGGCGACTTCCCCATCTGCGTGGTGCCCATGCTGGAGCAGGACATGGAGGAGGCCACGCCGCTGTGGGCCTACTTCTGCCAGATCAGCGACAGTACCACCAGCTACGGCTCGTATTCCGGTGCCGTGCCCAATGAGAAGATCACCTGGGGCAAGTTGGCGGCCGAGACGCCGAAGTTCATCGTCGAATCGGATGCGACGATCGTGGCTCCGCTCATCTTCGCCTGCGTGCTCGAAGGCTGAAACTTGCAGCCGATCCCCAAGAGCGCGGCACTGATCCTCATCGACATCCAGCAGGGGTTCGATGACGAGAAGCACTGGGGTCCGCGCAACAATCCAGGCGCCGAGGCGAATGCGATGCAGCTCCTGCAGGCCTGGCGTGCCAGCGGCCGGCCGGTGTTCCACGTGCAGCACCGGTCCACCACGCCGGGCTCGCCGCTCCGGCCCGGGCAGCCGGGCTGCGAACACAAGGCCGAAGTGCGGCCGCTGCCCGGTGAGCCTGTCATCGGCAAGCAGGTGAACAGCGCATTCATCGGCACGGATCTCGAAGCGCGGCTGCGCGAGGCGGGCATCGGCACGCTGGTCATCGCCGGGCTCACTACCGCCCATTGCGTCTCCACCACCACGCGCATGGCCGGCAACCTGGGGTTCCGCACGCTGCTGGCGGCGGATGCCTGCGCGACCCATGCCCAGACCGGCCACGACGGCCGATCCCACGACCCGGAGACCGTGCATGCGCTCGCGCTCGCCAGCCTGCACGGCGAGTTCGCTGAAGTCGCCGATACCGCCACGTTATCGGCCGCATTGGAGTGATGCCATGAAGACCGTCCTGCTCGCCTCGTTGTTGTCTCTGGCGTCGTTGGCCGCCGCCGATGGACTGCCCAGCTCGCCATATATCCAGGTAAGCGGGCACAGTGAATTCGAGGTGATGCCGGACATGGCTTACATCTCGCTGACGCTGGAGAAGACCGCACCGGTCGCGAAGGACGCGCGCGACGACGTGGAAGCGCGTGCCGCCAAGGTCATCGCCCTGGCCCGCAAACTTGGTATCGCGGACAAGGACATCGATGCGCCTTCGGTACGCGTGTACCCGGAATATGCGTGGGTGACAGGCAGCGCGAGCAGCAAGCGGGAGCGCAAGCTCACCGGGCAACACGTCGCGCGCGGCATCACCCTGACGCTGCGCGATCTCAGTCATTATGGTGAATTGGTGGACGGACTCTTCGACGCCGGCATCACCGATCTCGGTGACGTGGTCATGGACCGCAGCGACCGGGAGGCCTTGCAGCAGAAGGCTCGGGGCCTGGCAGTGGGCGACGCCCGCAACCGCGCCGCTGGCCTCGCCCAGAGCGCCGGTGTTAGTCTTGGCGCGGTCTACAGCATCGCTGAGCAGGGCGGCGGTTTCGCGCCGCGACCTATGACTGCCATGGCCGTCGAAGCGACGTCCGGGCGGTCGGCCCCGGAATATCTGAGTGGCAGGATCGAGATCAGCGCCGACGTATCGGTCCTGTACCTCATCGGCAAGTGAAGGCCGCAACGCGTTTCCCAATCGTCCCAACGGAGGAATGTCATGAAGAGATTGTTGATCATGCTCGCGGCGGCTGCCACCGTAGTGCTCGCGGGCTGCGCCGGCGACGACAAACCCCTGGCCGCAGGTGACACTGGCGCCACCATCCTGGCCAGCAGCAAGCAGAGTGCGGAGAAGGAACAGGGCGCGCGCGACATCCATGACCAGGATGCATTCAAGAAACTCTGGGATGAGATCTATGCGGGCCGGACCGAGCCGGCGCTGCCCACCGTGGACTTCACCAAGAACACCGTGGTGGCCTACTTCCTGGGCGAGATGAAGCACGGCGGCTTCGTGCTTCGCGTGGACCGCGCCGAGGCGGTCAAGGACGGCTACGATGTGGATTTCCTGGTGATCTCACCCGGCAACAACTGCCATAACGAGACCCAGGACGCGACACAATACTTCCTGGTGGCGACGGTACCCACCACCCAGCAGGTCACCTTCGACGTGAAGAATCGCGAGACGCCGGGCTGCAGATGAGCTGAGGCATCACGATAAGTAAAAAGGGCCGCGGTGACGCGGCCCTTTTCTTTGCGGCTGTGTAAATCCAGTGACGGTTACATCGGTCTTGTCCGGCTCGCGTCAAGTGCTAGTCTTAAGGACCCTCCTGCATTGAAATCGGGTCTCAAAGCCATGGCAAAGAAGCAAGCCTCGTCGAAGAAGAAACCCGCCGCGAAGAAGGCGGCCAAGCGTGCGGCGACGAAGAAGCCGGCGAAGAAGAAGACCGCTCCCAAGCGCCCGCCTGCGCGCAAGAAGACCGTGCCGCGCGCTCACGTGCGTCCCACGCCACCGTCCGATCGGCGGCAGCCGGTGCCACCCGGCAGCGAACAGCCGGCGCAGCTTGCCGGGGGTAACGGCGAAGAGGATGAGCATGGACCCATGCATATCCCCTCTCATAAGCCAGCGCCGGCGTATGCGGGTATGCGTAAGGATGATTGGGCGGGGAAGCCTCCCACTCATAGCATCCCTATCCCCAAACGCTAAACCGCGTCGAGCGGTTTGGTTGTGTACGGGCGTCACCGAAAAGAAAGAGGCCGGCTTGCGCCGGCCTCTTTTTCTTCCCTGATCGCCGTCTCAGCTTTTGGTATGAGATCCGTAAGCGATGACGCTTTCGAACATGGGGGCATCGGCAGGACCGATGCTCATGGTCACCGTCACGTCGCGGGTCTCGGTGCCGGCTGACTCATCCCGGCCGTCGATGGTGGTGAAAGTCATGGCCGGGTTGCCGGCGGAGGCGGGGATGCTGAGCTTCCAGATGGCGAGTTTCGCCGCCGTGTTGCGATACACCAATGAGTAGTCGTAGCTGCCTTGCTTGCCCACGGTGCGCAGGAACGGCGTGCCGTCGCCCTTGCGGCCGGTGATCAGGAGCCCATGGTCGGTCTTGGCGGGCAGATCCTCGAACACCGGATAGTCGTCGGTCTGATGGCCCACGATGAAGGTATCGCCGTTAGCGGCGTTCTTCAGGCAGTCCGCTTGCGCGTAGCTGATGGTGTTCTGGTAGGGGCGGAATACCGTCTTGCCGCCCACGGATTTCTTCTGCTCGTAGGCCGAGAACTTGCCGCTCCAGGTGCCGAGGAAGGTGCTGTAGAGGCCGCCGCAGGGGACTCGCTCGCAGCGGGCCGGCTGGCCGCCGTAGGCGGAGGAACAATCCACACTCGCGGCAGCCGCCGCAGGCATGGCAGAGGGAGCTTCTTGGGCTTGCGCCGCGAGAACGATGCATCCTGTCAGGACGGTCGGTAGTAGATAGCGATAGCTGGTCTTCATGACAGTTCCTTCAAGTGTTTGAGCGTCGGCGCTGGTCGCGCCTAGCTGCGTTTGGGCAGCAGGTCTTCCAACCGCTGCAGGTAGACAGCGAAGGCCTGGCGGCCTTTGCGGGTCAGGGCGTAGTGGGTCACGGGTTTCTTGTCCACGAAGTGTTTGTGGGCGGTGACGTAACCCGCGTCTTCGAGCTTCTTCAGGTGGGTGCCGAGGTTGCCGTCGGTGGCCTTCACCTGGTCGCGCAGGAAGCGGAACTCAGCCCGCTCCACACCCGCGAGCATGGCCATGATCGCCAGGCGGATGCGCGAATGGATCACGTCATCCATCTGCTTGTAGTCGAAATTGGTCATCGGGCGGCGCGGGCTTGCAGGTTCAGGACCAGCCCCGGCACCGACAGCAACAGGATGAACAACCCGGCCAGGATCCACAGCGCCGCGCTACCGTGCCAGATGAACAGGGTCACGGCGCCGGCCCACCAGCCGAACGCCAGGTTGCGGAACCAATTGAGACCGCTCAAGACCCCGGTCATGAATACGCCGATGCCGATGAAGAGAGCGCTCAAGCCCGGTGTGGAATCGCCGGCTACCGCACCGGTCCATTGGCCCACCATGAACGCGGTAGTCATGGCCACGCCGCAGGCGATCCAGAGCTGGCTGACGATGCGGGCGGCATGACCCGCTACCGGTTGCCGGCGTGACGCGCGGCGCCCCTGCCAGAAGGAGTAGAGCCAACCCACGACGATGAGCCCGATCCAGATGCCGGACAGGGGCAGATGCGCGCCCAGAGTCACCGCGCCATCGCAGATGAGCCCGAGACCGATCAGCAGCCCCCAGGCGATGAGGTGGTCACCGCTCAGTTGGGTGAAGTGGCGGGTCTGTTCCATCAGCTGGCGTATATAAGCCAGATCGTCTTGCGGGTCGGGGGTCATGGGCGCCTCGTTACAGAGTACTCTGAATTACAGAGAATGATAATCCCGGTAATGGCATTTGTCCAGCGTCGCGGGGAACACGTCGCAGCTTGCCGGAGCTAGGTCCGATTCCGGCTAGTTTTTTGGGACCCGGGGCGTATGATTCCGGCCCATGGAGACCGCCGCCCTACATCTCGATTTCGAAGCTTGCGACCGGGCCCGCCTGGCGCAGGACCCGCGCTTCGACGGGCGTTTCTTCATCGGCGTCACTTCCACCGGCATCTATTGCCGGCCGATCTGCCCGGCGCCGACGGCGAAGCAGCGCAACGTGCGCTATTTCCCGAGTGCCGCCGCGGCGGCGGAGGCGGGCTTCCGGCCCTGCCTGCGTTGCCGGCCGGAAGCCGCGCCCGGCACGCCGGCATGGCTCGGCACGTCCGCCACGGTACGTCGTGCGCTCCGGCTGATCCACGAAGGCGCGCTGGATACCGAGAGCGTGGATGAACTATCCACGCGCCTAGGCATCGGCCCCCGCCACCTGCACCGCCTGTTCGTGCAGCATCTCGGTGCCTCGCCGCTGGCCGTGGCCCAGACCCGGCGCCTGCATTTCGCGAAGCATCTGATAGATGACACCCGGTTGGCCATGACGGACATCGCGCTGGCCTCGGGCTTCGGCAGCCTGCGCCGTTTCAACGACGCGTTCCGCAATACCTATGGCCGCGCGCCCCGGGATCTGCGCCGCGCGCGGCGCGGGGAGGCGGTGACGGACGACGCGCTGCGCCTGAGACTTGCCTACCGGCCGCCCTATGACTGGATCGCGATCCGCGACTTCCTCGGCTTGCGCGCCATACCTGGCGTGGAGCGGGTGAGCGCGGACAGTTACGCCCGCAGCGTGAGCGTCGGCGGCAAGCAGGGCTGGATCGAGGTGCGTCCGGTGCCGAAGGCGGATGCCTTGGAACTCGCCGTGCACGGCCTCGGCGCTGAATCCCTGTTCGGCATCGTCTCCCGGGTGCGGCAGATGTTCGACCTCACCGCAGACCCGGCGGACGTGCGCGCGGTACTGAAGAAAGACCCGTTGCTCATGCCGCTGCTCAAGCGCCGTCCCGGTCTGCGCGTCCCCGGGGCCTGGGACGGCTTCGAGATCGCGGTGCGCGCGGTGTTGGGCCAGCAGGTGAGCGTGGCTGCGGCCCGTACCTTCGCCACGCGCATCGTCGTCGCCCATGGCGCGGCGGTCGTGGCGCCTGTGGAGGGCATCACCCATCTGTTCCCGAATCCGGAGATAGTGGCCAAAGCCGATTTGAGCAAGATCGGCATCACGGGCGCGCGCGCCAGGACCCTAAACTCACTGGCGACGGCGGTGCAGGACGGCAAGGTGGATTTCGCCAATGCCGAAGAGTTACGGGCGGCGCTGGTGAGCGTGCCCGGCATCGGTTCCTGGACCGCGGAGTACGTAGCCATGCGCGGACTCTCGGATCCGGATGCTTTCCCGGCCGGCGACCTGGTGTTGCAGCGCATGGCAGGAGGCGCCAGACGCCTCACGGAGAGGCAGTTGCTGGAGCGGGCTGAGAAATGGCGGCCTTGGCGAGCCTACGCAGTATTACACCTTTGGCGCGCGGCTTCGGCTGCGTCGCCCGTCAGATCGAAAGCGAGGAAGCAAGCATGAAGACCATCACTGAACAGAACCTCTACCACCACACCATGGACAGTCCCATCGGTGGCCTGTTGCTGGTGGGAGACGAGGATGCGTTGCATGGCGTGTATTTCCAGGACGGCAAGCGCGGTGCCCACAAGCTGGACAAGAGCTGGGAGCCTTCCGAGAAGCCGTTCAAGGAAGTGCAGCGCCAGCTCAAGGCCTATTTCGCCGGCAAGCTCAAGGACTTCGACCTGCCGCTCGCCCCCCAGGGCACCGAGTTCCAGCTCAAGGTGTGGAAGGCCCTGCAGACCATCCCTTACGGGAAGACCTGGTCCTACGGTGAGCTGGCCCGGCGCATCCGCCGGCCCAATGCACCCCGCGCCGTGGGAGCTGCCAACGGCCAGAACCCCATCCCCGTGATCGTGCCCTGCCACCGGGTCATCGGCGCCAACGGATCGCTGACTGGTTTTGGTGGTGGCTTGCCCATTAAACAAAAGCTCCTCGCTCTCGAAGGATCGCTACCGCAACGGGAGCTCCTGTAACAGATCTGAAAAATCCATCCGCGTTTCGCTATCCTGCTTCGCGCGGTTGCCCAGGGCGATCATCCCTGATCGCCCGTTCGGCGCATGCGCCGAACCCCTGGATTTTCCATGGCTATGGCAGGTCCGTACCCATCAGACGGCGCATCCCGCACCGGCTTATAGAATGTCCGGAAAGTGTCCGCTGCAACGTTTTCAGGAGTTGATGCATCTAACCCTGTAAGCAGGCATTCCGCCCGCGGAGCAGGAAGATGCGCAGCAGACGTAGCGACGGACTTTGGATCGTGTTCCTGGGGCTCCTGGCCTTCACCGCGGCCGTGAGCGCCCTGCCGGCGCCAGGCGCGGACCTGGGCACTATCGTCGCCAACAACCAGCGGGTGGTGACTCGCGGCCAGGATACGTCCGGCATAGATACCCTTGAGATCGCCCTGACCATGCACGACAGCGGTCAGGACTTCGACGCGGATTACAAGGTGACCCGCAACGGACGCATGCGCATCGACATCCTCAAGGGCGGCAAACGGGTGTACACCGAGGCCTACGATGGGCATCGCGGCTGGGACCTGGGCAAGGACGGCAGCGCAGCCGTGGTGGATCCCCACGGTGACGCGCTCTGGCACGGCACCCAGTTCCCCGGGAACATCTTCACCCTCAAGGACATGCAGGCCAACGGCCACAAGCTGGAATACATGGGACGCGAAAGGCTGGAGGGCGTGGATTACTACGTGCTGAAGCTCACCTTAAGCGATGGCTTCGTCACCTACCGCTACGTGAATCCCAAGACCTGGCTCATAGACCGGGCCCGCGACTTCCGCGCCTTCCATCCGGCGGTGGATGGCCATCAGACCTGGGTGGAGACAGCCTCGTCCGATTACCGGCCCGTGGAAGGGCTCATGTACGCATTCCTCTCGACCAATACCGACGTCACCAACGGCAAGCAGCTGGCCATCCAGAAAGCGACTTCCATCAAGATCAACCCCAAGTTAGATCCCGCGCTGTTCCAGATGCCCGCTGGGTCCGGCAGGTGAGTGCGCGCCAAGCCCTCCGGGCCTGCATGTGGACGCTCTCGGCGTTCTTCACCACCCTCTCGCAGGTTTCAGCAGCAGCGGCGCCGCCCCCGGCGCCGGTGACGCTGGATGCGGCGGCCGTGAAGGCTGCCGTGGACGGCTGGCTGGAGCCTTATGTCCAGGCTCGCGACTTCAGCGGCGTGATACTCATCGCCCAGGACGATCGGGTGCTGGTGGAACAGGCTTTCGGCGACGCGGACTTTGCCACCCGCCGGCCAAACCGTCCCGGCACGCGCTTTCGCATCGCGTCCTTGAGCAAGACCTTCACCGCCGCTGCGATCGAACAGCTCGCATCCCAGGGCAAGCTGTCGCTGGATGATCACCTCGATAGATACATCGGCGGCATCGCCAACGGTGACGCCATCACTCTCAAGCAGCTCCTGGGACATGCATCCGGCGTCGGCGTGATAGATGATGCCGACGCGGTGCGGCACTGCCTCGCGGACGCAGAGTTGCTGAGACGTCTGGCCGCCGCCAAACCGTTGTTCAAGCCCGGCACCGACGACCAGTACAGCAACGAAGGCTATCTGCTGCTGGCCATGATCGTGCAGAAGGTCTCGGGCCTGAGTTATGGCGACTATCTCACCAAGAACGTGTTCGGTCCGCTGGGGATGAAGGACAGCGGGCATGCCTGCCAGTCGCTCCCGCCCGGCGACGATTCCCTGGGATACATACCTGGCGCCGCCGCAGGCAGCGTGCAGCGGGTCGCTTTCGACGAAGCTGTGGAGACAGGCGCCGGTACCGTCTATTCGGATGTGGACGACCTGCACCGCTGGCTCAAGGCCGTGGACACCGACCCGCGCTTCCGCAATTCCGGCTATGCCTATCCTTACGGCTGGGGCAAACGGAATTATTCCGGGCGGCCGCTCATCGAACAGTCAGGCATCGTGGAGGGCTACGATGCCCACATGGCGCTCTATCCCGCCGAGCACATCTACGTGGTGGTCTTGAGCAATGCCCAGTCGGGGCTCTTCAACCGCATCCCCCATGACCTGGAAGCAGTGTTGTTCGGGGGCACTCCGAGCATGCCACCGGACATCACGCCGGTGGCGGTCACGCCAGCGGCGCTGCAAGATTACGTGGGCGCTTTCAAGTCCAGCTCCATCCCGGTGCCCCAGGAGACCCTGGTGCAGGACGGCGAGCTCTATATGCACTGGGGCCAAGACCCGCTGCTGCGAGTACTCACGCCGGTCGGTAGGGATCAGTTCTTCTTCCGCACCGAATACGCCAAGGTGCTGTTCCAGCGCGATGCAGCCGGGAAGATCGTGGGTGTGACCTGGCAGTGGCCCGGCAACGATCCCGTGCAGTTCCAGCGGATCGTGTCCCCGGCGGCCCGCTAGGCCTCAGCGCTTCTTGCCGTCCTCGTCGTAAAGCCCGCGCATCAGTCCCAGCATCTCCTGCACTCCGCCATCCTTGCTCTTGGCGAATTCCTTGAGCACGCCGGCCCGGTCGCCATCGGAGCGGTTCTGGCTCAGCTTGAACTTGCCCTCGAGTTCTTCTATCTCCAGCTCGAACCCCAGGATGTGCTGGGCCAGATGCTCCGCGTGGGCCTGGGCTTCGCGGATGCTCCAGGGCTTCTCTATATAAGCCTCATGCTCGTCCGTGAGCCGGCCGATCAAGGCCAGCAACTGTGTTGGGTCCGCGATGGGCTTAGGCCTGCCGTGGGCATGGATGGCCACGTAGTTCCAGGTGGGCACGTTCTTGGCCGGATCCTCATACCAGCGCGGCGACACATAGCCATCCGGTCCCTGGAACACCACGCTGCAGGGCGCACCGGCGAGTATGGCCTCGCAATGCGGGTTGATCCGGGCAATATGTGCTTCCAGCGTGCCCTGCGGGCCGCGCCGGGAGTCCAGGCGGAAGGGCAGGTGGGTCAGTTGCACCTCGTTGCCCTGCGGCGTCAGCAGCAGTGCGAAGGGGTGCATGCGCATCATGGCATGCAGGGCAGGGACATCCCGGTTCACGAACTGGCTCGGCGTGTACATGGAATGCCTGCTCCCGTTTACATAAAGCGCGGCCTCGCGCCGCGCGGCCCCTCGGGTATTATCCCACGCTGATGCAAGGGAGACTGCATGAAGGGCGTGTTCCTCGATCTCGACACCGTGAGCCACCAGGGCGACGTGAAACTGCGTCCGCTGGAGAAAGTGCTCTCGGTGTTGCGCGTCTTCGGCACCACGCCCGCCGGCCAGGTGCTGGAGCACGTGGCGGACGCGGAGGTGGTGATCGCCAACAAGGTGAAACTGCCAGCCGACATCGTGAAGCACCTGCCGGCGGTGAGACTCATCTGCGTGGCCGCCACCGGCGTCAACAACGTGGACCTGTCCGCCGCCTGGGACCGCAAGATCGGCGTGTGCAACGTGCCGGCTTATTCCACCGCCGCCGTCGCCCAGCATACTTTCGCCCTGATCCTGGCGCTCAACCAGCACCTCAAGGGTTATGAACGGTTGCTGCAGGAGGGCGCCTGGAAGCGCGCGCCGCAGTTCACGCTGCTGGACTTCCCGATCCATGAACTCGCGGGCCGCAGGCTCGGCATCATCGGCTTCGGCCACATCGGCAAGGCCGTCGCCAAACTCGGCGAGGCTTTCGGCATGCAGGTGCTGGTGGCGGCGCGCAACCGGGAAGACCGACGTCCCGGCCGCCGACAGTTGGAAGAGTTGTTGCCCCAAGTGGACGTGCTCAGCATCCACGTGCCGATCCTGCCCGAGACCCGCGGCCTGATCGGCCCCAAGGAACTCATCCTCCTGAAGCCGGACGCGATCCTCATCAACACCGCCCGCGGCGGCATCGTGGACGAGATGGCTCTGGTCGCCATGCTGCGGGCCGGCCGCATCGGCGGCGCGGGCATGGACGTGCTCTCGGAGGAGCCGCCGGTGCACGGCAATCCGCTGCTGGACCCCACCATCCCCAACCTCATCGTCACGCCCCACGTGGCCTGGGCTTCCCGCGAGGCCCGTCAGCGGGTGATCGAGGAGATGGCCCTCAATATTGCGGCATTCCAGCAGCAAGAGATGCGGAATAGAGTGGCCTGAATAGGGTGTTAGATTAGGGCCCTGGAAACGGGGTCATCTGATGTTCTACGAATCCAAGCACAAGCGGCCGCTGCCCTTCGGGCAGTTCCTGCTACGGATGCTGAAGCACATCCTGCTCGGCCAGATGTTCGTGGTGGTGTCGCTGGCCCTCGGCATGTGGGGATACGAGTACTACGAGCACATGGCCTGGCGCGATGCCTTCGTCAACAGCGCCATGCTCCTGGGCGGCATGGGCCCCATGAAGACCGATGGGCTCTCCGACGGCGGCAAGGTGTTCGCCGGCCTGTTCGCGCTCTACGCCGGGCTCATCCTCATCATCGTCATCGGCATCATGATGGCGCCGCTGATCCACCGCATCATGCACGTGTTTCACTGGGAAGAAGAGAAAGAGAAAGACTGAGCTTTCCCCTCCAACTGCATAGGGAGTGAACCTAAGATGACTACCGAATATCAGATGCTGCTTTGGACCGTGGTGCTGGGTATCGTCCAGCTGGTGGTCCACGTGCTGGCGGCCATCAAGGTCCGCGGCTTAGGCTGGGCGCTCGGGCCCCGGGATGCCGCCATGCCGCGCCTGGAAGGCGTAGGCGGGCGCCTGGACCGCGCCTTCTATAACCTGCTGGAGACTTTCCCGTTCTTCGCCGCCGTGGTGCTGGTGGGTGGCGCCATGGGCGTGCATAGCTCGCTCACCGCACTGGGCGCCCAGATCTTCTTCTGGGCCCGTGTGGTCTACATCCCGGTCTACGCAGTGGGCCTGCCGGCGGTACGCACCGGCGTCTGGGGCGTATCCGTGGTGGGCATCGTGATGCTGCTGATACCCCTCCTCTGACCGATCCCATCCGTCGGCGGGGCCTTGTGGCCCCGTCGCCGGATGGACATACTATTTTCATAGTACTAATATCATC
>DATBAJ010000068.1:0-49252 GCA_036271575.1 Gammaproteobacteria bacterium | reverse complement strand
CGCCTGGCTTAGTGGATAATGTAATTGTTATCTTGGCCTTCCCTACCAGATAGTCACATCCCCAGAAGAGAATGCCGATTCCTAACGGCGAGTCGGAGTTATTTTGTGTAACGATCGGATATGTCTTCAGCAGAAGGCCAATTTCAGGTGGCGCTAGTTCTGGACCAACAGGGACCTTGTCTGCTGCCAGAGTATTTCCGACTGCAAGAACAAGAATTATCCAAATTTTCACGTTGGCTCCCTCCCACGCGGACACCTGTCTTCTCGTTTGCAGGCGTAGTTTGTCACCACGGGTGCATGTAGTGGGTGCGCGGCACCTAGTGCATGTAACCTGTGTAACCGCAGGGGCAGGGATTCATGGCGGCGATCAACTGGAAGGCCGCCGGGAACTCCGCCTGGCGCGCGGCGCGGGACACCACGATGGCGCCGCTCTCCAGGGGCTCGCGCAGCACTTCCAGCACCTTGCGATCGAACTCGGGGAGTTCATCCAGGAACAGCACGCCGTGGTGCGCGAGGGATATCTCGCCGGGGCGCGGGAAAGAACCGCCGCCCACCAATGCCACCGCCGACGCTGTGTGGTGTGGATTCCTATAAGGACGCTTGCGCCAATTGGCGGCGCCAAAACCGCCGTCGCTGATGGAAGCGACGGCTGCCGTCTCCAAGGCTTCGTCCTCGGTCATGGGCGGGAGTATCCCCGGCAGGCGGCTCGCCAACATGCTCTTGCCGGTGCCGGGCGGCCCCACGAACAACAAGGAATGCCCCCCGGCCGCGGCGATCTCCACGGCGCGTTTGGCCTGGTGCTGGCCGCGCACGTCCGCCAGGTCTTCGTACTGCGGATGCCATGTGGTGAGGGACGAGACATGGGGCGTGATGCGCTGGCGACCCGTGAGATGGGCGCAGACGTCCAGGAGATGCCGCGCGCCGAGGATCGCGACGCCGGAGACCAGTGCCGCCTCATCGGCGTTGTCGAGCGGCAAGAGCAGCGCGCGTCCCGCCTTACGGGCCTTCAGCGCAGCCGGCAACGCGCCGCGCACGGGCCTGAGTTCGCCGCTCAAAGAGAGTTCCCCCAGGAACTCCAGGTCCTGCAGCGGTTCCGGATCCAACTGGCCGGAGGCCACCAGGATGCCGAGCGCGATAGGCAGGTCGAAGCGCCCGCCTTCCTTCGGCAGGTCCGCAGGCGCGAGGTTGACCGTGAGCTTGCGGGCTGGGAAATCGAAGCGGGAATTGATGAGGGCGCTGCGCACCCGGTCTTTGCTCTCGCGTACCGCCGCTTCCGGGAGTCCGACGATGTTGAGCGCCGGCAAGCCGTTCGACTGATGCACTTCGACGGTGACGGTGGGAGCGTCTACCCCGGCCTGGGCACGGCTGTGGATCTTCGCCAGCAAGGACTATTTACCCTGCCGTTCCTGTTCCTGAGCAGCCAGCGCCGTCTCCAGTTCCGCCAGGCGCTGCGACAACTCTTCCAGCTTGGCACGGGTACGCGAGAGCACGCCGGCCTGCACGTCGAACTCCTCGCGGGTCACGAGGTCGAGCTTGCCCAGGACCGTCTGAAGCATGGCCCGAAAATTGTGTTCCAGGTCGGACTTGAGGTCCTTGAGGCCGGGCGGCACCGAGTCCGCGAGCTTGCGGGCCAGGTCATCCAGTATCTTGGGGTCGAGTGCCATCTGCCGCCTCGGTGATTCCCTGAAATTATGTTATCAGTATATAGGCTTATATAAGGCGTGCCGGGTCCGGCGGGACGAGGGCCTTGAGGCCCCGATGTTAGACTGATGTCCGGTCCGGAAGGGTCCATCCGGTTACTCGATTCGGGAAATACGCATGAAGATGGTTGCCGCGGTCATCAAACCGTTCAAATTGGATGACGTGCGCGAAGCGCTGTCTGACATCGGCGTGCAGGGCATCACCGTCACTGAGGTGAAAGGCTTCGGCCGGCAGAAGGGTCACACCGAACTCTACCGTGGCGCCGAATACGTGGTGGACTTCCTGCCCAAGGTGAAGATCGAACTCGCCATTGCCGACGAACTCCTGGACCGGGTCATCGAAGCCATCATGAATGCCGCCAAGACCGGCAAGATCGGCGACGGCAAGATATTCGTCTATGAACTGGAGCAGGCCATCCGCATCCGCACCGCCGAGACCGGCGCGGAAGCGCTGTAGGCCGTCCTGGGAGAGGCACATGAACACCCACACCAAGACCCTCTGTGCGTCATTGCTGGCGCTCGCATGCATGAGCGCGGCTCTCGCCGACACGCCCATCTATAAATGGGTAGACGAGCAGGGCCAGGTGCATTACAGCACCGTGCCACACGACGACAAGGCACAACAACTCTCGATCCAGAACACCAGCACGCCGAATGCCGGCACCGCGGTGACACCTGCGCCGGTCGCTGCTTCCGCTGCACCGGCAACCGATGCGCAAATGCTGCAGCCGCAGCCGACCGATCCGCCGGCGTGCAAGGCGGGGCGCGCCCGGCTGGCCAAGTATCTGCACGCCGCCACGCTCTTTTCGACGGATGACAAGGGCAACAAGGTCAGGCTCTCCGATGCCGAGAAGAAGCAGGCGCTGGATGAAGCGCGCGAGTACGTCAGGGAAGCCTGCGGGAGCGGAACATGAACAAGATCGCGCTCGCCTGCGGCGTGATGCTGGCGTTGGGCACGAGCCTTGCCGCCGCCGACCAGGTCTACAAGTGGGTGGATGACCAGGGTCACGTGCATTTCTCCCAGACCCCGCCCCCCGGTACCAAGGTGCAGGCGCAACCGGTGACCGTGACCCCGGCGCCGCCGGATCCCCAGAGCCTGCAGAACTCGCAGGACCTGCAGAAGCAGGTGGGCGACCAGAACAAGGCGGCCCAGGATGCCGCCGCCAAGAACAAACCGGATCCCGCCAAGGCGGCGGAGAAGCAGGCGCATTGCGACGATCTGCGTTCGAAGTTGCAGGTACTGGCGCAGAGTGGCCGCGCCGCCACCACCGATGCCCAGGGCAACCTCACCTATCTGGATGATACGGGACGCCAGCAGCAGGAAGACGAGATCAACAAGGAACTGGCCTCGGACTGCAAAGGTCACTGAGCCTGAGCTGCTGCGCTTGGCGAGGACTTGTACTTAGCGAATTGAAGCCAAGGTTTCTTTGAGAAAGGGCGGCAAGACAAAAGCGGTCTCGTGCACGGCTGCCGAGTAGTACCGGGTGGGGAAAGCTTTGTCCTCCGCGTCGCGTCGCCGGAAGCTGTTCAGCTTGCCTTCCTTCTTCGCCAGCGTCGCCGACCACCAACCGGACGGATAGGTCGGTTGCGGGAAGCTTAAGGTGCGGCTGTCGGCGAAACCGGCGCCGCGCAGGGCCCGGTGCATCTCCACGATGGTCTCGGGATAGAAGAACGGCGACTCGCTCTGCTGCACCAGGAGGCCGTCGGCCTTGAGCACCCTGAGGCACTGCCGGTAGAACTCCGCCGAGAACAGCCCTTCCGCCGGACCCACCGGGTCGGTGCTGTCGATGATGATGATGTCCAGGCTCTGGTCCGCCGCGCCGTTCACCCAGGGGATGCCGTCGCCGAAGCTGATGCGGGCCCGCGGATCGGCGTTGGCCTCGCAGAGCTCGGGGAAGTGCAACTCGGCGAGACGTGTCACACGTTCGTCAAGTTCCACCTGCACCACCGACTCCACACTCTTGTGCTTCAACACCTCGCGCAGCGTGCCGCAGGCGCCGCCGCCGATGATCAGCACCTGGCGCGGCGCCGGATGGGCGAACAGCACCGGATGGGCCAGCATCTCGTGGTAGATGAAGCTGTCACGGTCCGTGACCATGACGCAGCCGTCGATCACCATCATGGTGCCGAAGCTGTCGGTCTCGTAGATCTCGACGGTCTGATAGGGGGTCTGCTCCACCTGCAGACGGCGGCCCTGCAGGGACAGGGCGATGCCCTCCTGCGCCGCGATCTCGGTGAACCAGCCGCCGTCGAGTCTCATGGCATCCCCGCCCCGGAATATGCGGGGATTATACGGCCGCCCGGCGACGCCGTTACGCCCGTTTCACGACCCGCTCCGGCATGCCGCGAACCGCGCCGCGGCGTCTTTCCATGGGCAGCCGCTTGCCGTACTCTTGCGCGATTTCCCGCAGCCCTGACGACCACCGGAGAGACATGAGCCAGAACCCCGTCGAAGTCGCCCGCGAGCTCTACAACGTGCTGCGCTGGGGCGACGGTTACTTCGACATCAACGCCGAGGGCCACGTGGTGGTGTTCCCCACCCGCAACCGGGAAGACGGCTGCGTGGACCTGCACCGCCTCGCCACCGACGTCAGCAAATGGGGCCTCAACCTGCCGGTGCTGTTCCGCTTCGGCGACATCCTGCGCGACCGCGTATCCAGGGTCTATGAGGCTTTCGAAGAAGCCCGCGCCTATCACGACTACAAGGGCCGCTACACGCCGGTCTACCCCATCAAGGTGAACCAGCAGCAGGTGGTGGTGGAAGACATCCTCAAGCACGGCGCGGACCGCGTCGGCCTCGAGGCGGGCAGCAAGCCGGAACTCATGGCGGTGCTGGCCTTCGCGCCGCCCGGTTCCACCATCGTCTGCAACGGCTACAAGGACCGCGAGTACCTGCGCCTCGCGCTCATCGGCCAGGCCCTCGGCCACCGCGTGTACGTGGTGGTGGAGAAGCTCTCCGAGCTGGACCATCTGTTGAAGGAAGCCACGGACATCGGCGTCAAGCCCACTATCGGCATCCGCGTGCGCCTGGCCAGCGTCGGCCGCGGCAAGTGGGAACACACCGGCGGCGAGAAATCCAAGTTCGGCCTCTCCACCGGCCAGATCCTGGAGGCGGTGGAGCGCCTGAAGCAGATGCAGATGCTGGGCTCGCTGCAGCTGCTGCACTTCCACTTGGGCTCCCAGATCGCCAACATCCGCGACGTGCAGCGCGGCATGCAGGAAGCAGGACGCTGTTTCGCCGAACTCGCCGAACTCGGCGTCGGCATCCGCGTCATGGACGTGGGCGGCGGCCTGGGCGTGGACTACGAAGGCACCCGTTCACGCAGCTCCTGTTCCACCAACTACACGGTGCAGCAGTATGCCAATGCCATCGTGCGCGCGCTGTGGGAGATCTGCGAGGAGTACGAGCTGCCGCACCCGAACATCATCACCGAGTCGGGCCGCGCCATGACCGCGCACCACGCGCTGATGATCACCGAGGTGGTGGATTTCGAATCCATCCCCGAGAAGCTGCCGGCGCAGCCGGGGCCGGATGACCCGCAGATCCTCACCGACCTGTGGGAGGACTATGTGAACGAGGAAGGCCGTGCGCTGCTGGAGGTGTACCAGGACGCGCTGCACCTCAACAGCGAGGCCCAGGGCATGTACACCCACGGCGTGCTGACCCTGGAGCAGCGCGCGCATGCCGAGCAGATCTACCATGCCACCTGCCGCAAGGTGCGTGACAACCTGAAGCCGACCAGCCGCGCCCAGACCGAGGCCATCTACGAGATCAACGAGAAGCTGGCCGACAAGTATTTCTGCAACATGTCGGTGTTCCAGTCCATGCCGGACGTGTGGGCCATCGACCAGATCTTCCCCATCATGCCCATCCACCGCCTCGACGAGACGCCGAGCCGGCGCGCTGTGCTGCAGGACCTGACCTGCGACTCCGACGGACGCATCGAGCAGTACGTGGACGAGGAAGAGATCGAGACCACCATGGCCGTGCATCAGATCAAGAACGGCGACGCCTATTACCTGGGTTTCTTCATGATCGGCGCCTACCAGGAGATCCTGGGGGACATGCACAACCTGTTCGGCGATACCGACTCGGTGAACGTGGAGCTGGATGCCGAGAACGGCTACCGGCTGGTGAAGCCCGAGCAGGGCGACACGGTGGAGGAAGTGCTGCGCTACGTGCACTTCACGCCGGAGGATCTGGTGAGCCGCTATCGCCAGAAGATCGAAGCCGCCGCCGGCATCGACCCGCAGAAGCGCTCGGTCTTCCTGAAAGAACTCGAAGAAGGTCTTAAGGGCTACACCTACCTCGAAAAATGATGAAGACCGGATTCATAGGCCTCGGTGCGATGGGAGCACCGATGGCGCGCAACCTCCACAAGGCGGGCCTCTTGGCCGCTGTCTACAACCGCACTCCTGCGAAAGCCGACGCGCTCGCCGCCGAGACCGGCTGCATCCCCTGTGCTTCCGTCGCCGATCTCGCCAAGTTCTGCGATGCAGTGGTGCTGTGTATCAGTGCCGATGCGGATGTGTCGCAGGTGGTGGAGACGCTTGCCGACTCGCTGAGACGCGGTGCCCTGGTGCTGGATTGCTCCACCGTGAGCGCAGCGACCGCGCGCAAGGCGGCGGCGAAGCTCGCCGGATCCGGCGTGGATTTCCTGGATTGCCCGGTATCCGGCGGCACCGAGGGCGCCAAGAACGCGACGCTCGCCATGATGTGCGGCGGGACCGACGCGGCGTTCAGTCGCGCGCAACCCATCCTGCAGGCGCTCGGCAAACGGCTCGCGCTCATGGGCCCGGTCGGCGCGGGCCAGGCCACCAAGGCGGTGAACCAGATCGCGGTGGCGGGCATCGCCCAGGCAGTGACCGAGGCCATGGCCTTCGCCGAGGCGCAGGGCTTGGCCCTGGACAAGGTGATCGAGGTGGTGGGTAGCGGCGCGGCGCAATGCTGGTTCCTCACCCATCGCGGCCCCAACATGATGCGCATGAGCTTCCCGCTCGGCTTCAAGGTCGCTCTGCATGACAAGGATTTGGACATCGTGCAGCAGATGGCTGCCGCTTCCGGCGCGCAACTGCCGGTGGTGGAGATGACGCGCATCCATTACCGGCGTCTGATGGAACAGGGCCACGGCGACGAAGACATCTCGTCATTATTCAGGCTCAAGCATGCTTTGTTCACGAAAGATTGAGGGACACCGGTCGCATGATCGCGCGGCGATTGGACATATGCGCGATTCCCGAGAGCTGACAGCCTCTCCCTGACCGAGCCTCTTGAGCCGTCCGGGGTCCGCCGCGCGGCTTGCCTAGTTACCGGCGCCTCACTATATTTCGCCCCTGAGAGTAGGGTCACGGTGCGCGTTGGCAGGGGTATGCCATAAAAAAAGCGCCGGATCCCAAAAAAGAAACAAGGAAGCCTTCAGATGTGCCGTGTATCGGGGACCCTCCTCACCCTCGTGTTGGGTGTATCGCTTTGCTACGCCGCGCCGGTCCTGGCGCTCGGCCCCGGCGTGACCATTGCCGCCGCCGACATGAACGGTGACGGCGCCCCGGACCTGGTCGAGCTCTCGACCGACGACAGCACCGTGAACGTGGTGACGGTGGATGCGCAGGGTGATTTCACCCTCCTGCCGCCGCAGAACTTCGACGACATCATCCAGATGTCATCCATCGCCGTCACGGACTTGAATGGCGATGGCATCCCGGACGTGATCATCAGCGATGGCAGCGGCTCCGCTGCCGGCGTGCGCGTGTTGCTGAACGACGGTCATGGCAAGCTCGGCGCGGACCTGAGCTATCCGAGCGAGGCCAACGCCGGCTTGGGTCCGGTGTCGGTGATCGCCGCCGACATCAACGGCGACGGCAAGATGGATCTCGTCACTGCCAACGGCCGCGATGGCAGCATCAGCGTGCTGCTCGGCAACGGCGACGGCACTTTCGCCGCGCCGGTGACCTATCCCGCCGGTACTGACCCCGTGGCAGTGGCGGTGGGCGACCTGAACGGCGACGGATTCCCGGACCTGGTGGTGGCGGATTCCGCCGGCAACAGCGTCCAGATGCTGCTCAACAACGGTGGCGGCAGCTTCGCGGCGCCGGTGGCGATCCCGGACGGCACCGGCCCGGTGGCCGTGATCCTCGCCGACGTGACCGGCGACGGCCATCTCGACGTCGTGGTGGCGGATGAAGGCGACAGCAAGGTCGCCGTCCTCATCGGGGCCGGAGACGGCACGTTCGCAGCGCCTGTGTTCTACGGCACCGGCCCTGCTCCGGGTTGGATCACCGCCCAGGATCTGAGCGGCGACGGCAGACTGGACCTGGTGACCGCCAACTACAGCGACGGTAGCATCAGCGTCTTCACCAACGCCGGCAGCGGCGGTTTCGTCCCCAGCCAACGGGTGTTCCCGGCCTACGGTTCCTACGACACCTTGGTGATGGACATCGGCGGCAGGCCGCAACTGGTGAGCGCCAACGTGCCCGCGGGCGCGGTGGTGGTGACAGCGCCGGCATCCCGATCGCATACCGGCGGCGGCACCTCTACCGGCACCACTCATGCCATCAAAGGCGCGCAGAACCCGCAGTCCAGCGCCGGCGGCGGTGCCCTGGACCTCCTGAGCCTGCTGCTGCTCGGCGCGCTCGGCCTCTCCCGGCGCTTCGCCCGCTAACTAATCCTCAAGGCGGTATTGCAGTCCGGCGCGGAAGCGCCGACACTTTTTGCATGCCCGCGCCTACGCCTACCCGGTCCGCATCCGAGGATTTCTTCCTGCCTGAGCTGTGCAGCGGCAGCGTCGTGCTGGTGGTGGTGCTGATCGCGGAACTCACCGCCTTCGTGCTGACCATCGCCAAGCACCTGCCGGGCGAGGGCGTGTCGCTGTGGTTGGACCTGGCCCGCATGTCGTTGTTCCTGCAATGGATCTCGCTCGCCTCCAGCGGGGTCCTGTGCGCGTTCCGGCCGCGTTTGATGCGCATGCCGCTACGCCGGGCCCTGGCATTGAGTTACGCGCTGCTGCTCGCCGTGACGCTGGTGATGAGCGAGATCGCGTACCAGGCCTCCGCCAACACCGGTATCGGCAAGGAACTGCTGCCTGCCAGCCACTCCGGCTTCGTGCTGCGCAACCTGCTCATCTGCGCCATCGTCAGTGCCCTGGTGCTGCGTTACTTCTACGTCTTGCACCAATGGCGCAGCAACGTGCGCCGCGAGGCCAGCAGCCGTTTCGAGGTGCTGCAGGCGCGCATCCGCCCGCATTTCCTGTTCAACAGCATGAACACCATCGCCGCCCTGATCCGCGGCCGCCCGGAGCTGGCGGAACGCGCCGTGGAGGACCTCTCGGACCTGTTTCGCGCCAGCCTGGCGGACGCCTCTGCACGCATACCCTTATCCGAGGAGCTGGCGGTGACACGCCAATACGCCGCCATCGAGGAGCTGCGCCTGGGCGAGCGCCTGAAGCTCGACTGGCGCCTGGACGAGCTGCCCCAGGACGCGCGTCTGCCGCGCCTCACCTTGCAGCCGCTCATCGAGAACGCCATCTACCACGGCATCGAGCCGCGCGGCGAAGGCGGCACCGTGAGCGTGTCCGGAAGCATGCGCGACGGCCGCGTGGACATCGAGATCAGCAACCCCTTGCCGCCGGAAGGCGTGTCCGGGCGCAGCGGCCGGCAGATGGCCCTGGAGAATGTGCGCGAACGCCTCGAACTCGCCTGGCCCGGCCGCGCGGGCCTCGAACATGGCCGCGAGGCCGCGGGCTACCGGGTGCGGCTGCACTTCCCCTATGAGTCTCAGGGTTCGGGGAACACGTCATGAAGGTGATGGTAGTGGACGACGAGGTGCCGGCCCGCGAACGGCTGAAGAGCCTGCTCGCCGGTATCCCGGGCATGGAAGTGTGCGGCGAAGCCGGCAACGGCCGCGAAGCCCTGGAACTCTGGGACCGCACCCCGGTGGACGTGGTGCTGCTGGACATCCGCATGCCGGTGATGGAGGGCCTGGAGACCGCGCGGCATCTGGCGGCGCTGGAACATCCTCCCGCTGTGATCTTCACCACCGCCTACAACGAGTTCGCGGTGGAGGCCTTCGATACCCACGCCATCGCCTACTTGCTCAAGCCCGTACGGATGGAAAAGCTGGCCACAGCGCTCGGAGCCGCGGGCCAGCTGAACCGGGTGCAGCTCACCCGCCTCGCCGCCGGACCGCCGGTGGAGGCGCGCCGCCACATCGCGGCACGGGTGCGGGACAAGCTGCACGTGGTGCCGGTGGAGAACGTCAGCTGCTTCATCGCCGACCAGAAGTACGTGACCGTGTGCCACACGGACGGCGAACTGCTCATCGACGAATCCCTTAAAGATCTGGAGCAGGAGTTCGCCGCGCGCTTCATCCGCGTGCACCGGAACGCCCTGGTGGCCCTGTCCCGGGTCGGGCAACTGGAGAAGGATGAATCCGGGCATTTCCACGTGCACCTGCGGGGCCGCAGTGAGCCGGTCGAGGTCAGCCGGCGCCTGGTCGCCGAAGTACGCGAACGTCTCAAGACAGGTCACTGAAGCGCCCGGGCCGTCCTGCTAACATGTGCGTCCGTTGGCCGCATCCGACCCCATGACTTCCAAGCCCATACGCATCGCCACCCGCAAGAGCGCACTCGCCCTCTGGCAGGCCGAGCACGTGGCCGCGCGCCTGCGCGTGCTCGAGCCCGGCCGTGAAGTGGTGCTGGTCCCGCTCACGACGGAGGGCGACCGCAACCTCGGCATATCGCTGGCGGCCGCCGGCGGCAAGGGCCTGTTCATCAAGGAACTGGAAGTGGCGCTGGCGGAGGGCCGCGCGGAGCTCGCGGTGCATTCCATGAAGGACGTGCCGGTGCTGCTGGCCCCCGAGTTCGTCATCGGCGCGGTGCTGGAGCGCGAGGACCCGCGGGACGCGTTCCTGTCGGTGAAGCATGCCGGCTTCGAGGCCCTGCCCCAGGGCGCACGGGTCGGCAGTTCGAGCCTCAGGCGCCAGAGCCAACTCCTGCACCGGCGCCCCGATCTCAAGATCGAACCCTTGCGGGGCAATGTGGATACCCGGCTGCGCAAGCTGCAGGAAGGGCAGCACGACGCCATCGTGCTGGCGGTGGCGGGCCTGAAGCGCCTGGGCTTAGGCGATGCCATCACCGCGGTGCTGGACCCCGACCTCAGCTTGCCGGCCGTGACCCAGGGCATCATCGGCATGGAATGCCGCGCCGATGACGCCGGGACCCGCGCGCTGCTGGCCCGGCTCAACCATGCCGGAAGCTGGATCCAGATGCTGGCGGAGCGGGCACTGTCCCGCGGGCTCTCGGGGAGCTGCAATCTGCCGCTGGCGGGCCATGCAGCACTCGAAGGCGGTATGCTTTCCATGACCGGTCGCGTGGGTTCGCCCGACGGCAAGCGCCTCCTGGAAGCCGCGGCGAGCGGACCTGCCAGTGAGGCGGAAGCTTTGGGTCTCAGACTGGCGCAGACCTTATTGACCAAAGGCGCCGGCGAGATATTGCGGGAGGTAGAGAATGGAATGTGATCGTGGCCGCACGCCCGCTTAAGGACGCCGGCATCCTCATCACCCGGCCGCTGGGCCAGGGCGATGCGCTCAAGGAACGCCTCGAGGCCAAGGGTGCCGAGGTGCTGCATTTCCCCACCATCGAGATCGCACCGGTCGCCCGCTCGCCGGAGCTGGAACGCAGTCTCGAGCCGCTGGACAGTTACCACTACGCCATCTTCATCAGCCCCAATGCGGTGGAATACGCCGCGGAGTTCGTCGACCTCGCCGCGCTGCCTCCCAAGCTCAAGGTCGCGGCCATCGGTCCCGGCACGGCACGCGCCCTGACGGCACGCGGCCGCAAGCCCGACATCCTGCCCCGCGACGGCGCCAACAGCGAGGCCTTGTTGCGGCTCAAGACCCTCAACAAGGTGGACGGCAAACGCATATTGATCGTGCGCGGTCTCGGCGGGCGCGAACTCCTGGCCGAGACGCTGGAGGAACGCGGTGCCTACGTGGAGTACGCGGAGGTGTATCGGCGCAACGTGCCGCGCATCGACCAAGCCGAGCTCACGCGGTGGTTCCGCGCCGCCAAGCTGGACGCCATCGTCGTCTCCAGCCGTGATGCGCTGCTGAACCTGGAACGCATGCTGAGCCCGGGCCTCACGCCCTACTTCAAGTCGGCGCAGCTCGTCGTACCCAGTGCCCGTATGGTCAAGCTCGCGACCGCACTGGGCGCCCGCCGCCGGCCGGTGATCGCCGGCGAGGCCACCGACTCCGCACTGACCAACGCCATCGTCAACTGGTGGAAGACCCACGGCCGGGAACAGCGCAAGCACCGGAGGGAACATGAGCGCGGCGCCTGAACGGCGCGAACCGCCTCGTGCACCGGCGCCGCGCAGCGGCCTGCCGGGTTCACTGGGCTTGCTGTTGGGTATCGCAGCGCTGGCACTTGCTGCGGTGAGCTGGGCGCGGTTGCACACGCTCGAGAGCGCGGACGCGCAGCTGCAACAGCGCTTCAACGCCCTGCAAGACAACGCGGCGCTCAAGGACGATCTCGCCAGCGATGCCTCGGACACCCAGGCGTCCCTCAAGGCCCTGGACGCCCGTGCCGCGGACCTGGAGAACAGCTTCAACGAGCTGCGCCAGCACTCCCAGGAGGGCCGCGACGCCTGGATCAAGGCGGAGGCCGCCTCACTGTTGCTCGACGCCGACGAGGCGCTGGCGCTGCGCGCCGATCCCGAGCTCGCGCTAACCGCGCTGGACCAGGCGGACGCACGCCTCAAGCTCCTGCCCGATCCGCGCCTGATCCCTGTTCGCCAGGAGATCGCCCGCGAGAGCAACAAGCTGCGAGCCCTGCCGCATCCCGACGTGGAAGGCATGGCGGTGAAACTGACGGAACTCGCCGCCGGCGTGGACGCACTCCCCATGAAACGCACGGCGCCGGAGCACTACCAGCCCGGCGGCGGGCTCAATGACGTGACGCTGCCGGCGGACGCCGGGTTCTGGGCGCGCCTGAAAGCCGCGATGCAACGCCTCGGCGCCAGCCTATTCACCCTGCGCCGCCACAACGCCGCCGTGGAGCCGCTGCTGGCACCGAACGAAGAGTTCATGCTGCGCCGCAACCTGGAATTGAAACTGGAGAACGCGCGCAGCGCGCTCTTGCAACGCGAGGATCCGGCATTCCAGGCCGCCGCCCGCAGCGCCGACGCCTGGCTGCAGGAATACTTCGACGGGGCCGACAACGGCGTGAGATCCGCGATGCAGCAACTGGATGACATGCAGAAGCAGAGCATCGCACCCAAGCTGCCGGATATCTCCGCCTCCCTCACCCTGTTGCGCCAGGTGGAGACGCCGAAGGGCGCCGCGCCGTGAAGTACGTCTTCTATCTGCTGCTGACGCTGCTGGCCGCGGTGGTAGTGGCGGGGCTCGCCCACGTCAGCAATGGCTACGCACTCTTGGCCTACGGCCGCACCAGTGTGGAGATGTCGCTCGGCACATTGTTGGTGCTGGTGTTGGTCACCTTCTTCGGCTTGTACCTGCTCACCACCCTCAGCGTGAAACTGTGGACCTTCCCGCGCCGGCTGCGGGAGGCTTTGGCACGCAAGCGTGAACTGCGGGCGCGGCGCGCCACCACCCGGGGCCTGATCGACTTCGCCGAGGGCCGCTGGGCGATGAGCGAGAAGAACCTGATGCGCCACGCTGTGGATAGCGAGATGCCGCTGATCACCTACATCGCGGCGGCGCGCGCCGCGCAACTGCAGGGCGAGCATGAGCGGCGCGATTCGCATTTGCGTCGTGCTTTTGAAGAGATCCCGGAAGCCCACGTGGCGGTGCTCCTGACCCAGGCGGAACTGCAGATCGCCCACAAGCAGCACGAACAGGCGCTGGCCACGCTGCGCCGCCTGCAGGAAGTGGATCCGGACCATGCCTTCGGTCTGAAGCTCCTGGCCAATCTGTACCGCAAGCTCGGCGACTGGGAAGCGCTACGCGCGCTCTTGCCCAAGCTGCGCGACAATCCGGAGCTTTCACGCAAGGAGGTGGACAAGTTCGAGAGCCGCGCCGTGGCGGCGCTGCTGGACAGCCTGGACGCCAAGCACACGCAAGCTATCGCCTCCGGACTGTGGGACGGCCTGCCGCGGCGCCTGCGGAGCGAGCCGGAACTGGTGCGGGCCTACGCGCGAGCCCTGATCCGCAGCAGCGAGGGGGTGAAAGCCGAGGAACTTCTGCGCGACGCCATCAAGGCATCCTGGGACGAGGAGCTGCTGGCGCTGTATGGCCTCGCCATCGGCGAAGACCCCAAGCGGCAATTGGCACGTGTCGAAGATTGGCTCGCGGAGCGCGGCGAGAACGCGGCTTTGCTGCTCACCGCAGGGCGCCTGTGCGTGGTGGCGAAATTATGGGGCAAGGCCCGCGGCTATTTCGAGGCCAGCATCGTGTTGTCGGGGCGGCCCGAAGCTTACGAGGAGCTGGGCAAACTGCTGCGCCAGCTGGACGATCCGGACGCGCTGCGCGCCTACAGCGACGGACTCTCAGTCTCGCTCGGACATAAGGTGAAGACCTATAAGCCCGGCAAACCCAAGCCGCGACACACCCGCACCGGCTCCTGAAGCCAGGCGCCGCGCCTATAATGGGCGCACCATGAGTTTCCAGAACCCCCCCGGCGACGAGATCCGCCACCTGCTGAAGACCGCGAAGACCATCGCGGTGGTGGGCTTGTCGCCGAAGCCGGACCGGCCCAGCCACGGTGTGGCGAAAGGCATGCAACGTTTCGGCTACCGCATCGTGCCGGTGAATCCGGGACAATCCGAGTTGCTGGGTGAAAAGGTGTATCCGGATCTACTCAGCGTGCCGGAGGGCATCGACCTCGTAGACGTGTTCCGCTCGCCGGAGCACGTGGATGAGGTGGTGGATCAATGCATCGCCCGCAAGTTCCCGGCCATCTGGCTGCAGGAGGGCGTGGTGAACGAGAAAGCGGCACAGCGCGCCGAGGCGGCCGGCATGCTGGTGATCATGGACCGCTGCCTCTTCAAAGATTATCTCCTCTACATGAACTGACGGCATGAAACTCAACTTCGCCAAGATGCACGGGCTGGGAAACGACTTCATGGTGCTGGATGCGCTGCAGTCCGGTGTCGCCCTGAGCGAGACCAAGGTGCGCGAACTCGCGGACCGGCGGACCGGCATCGGTTTCGATCAGCTGCTGCTGCTGGAGGCTCCCAAGGGCGGCGGCTTCCACGCCAACTACCGCATCTTCAATGCCGACGGCGGCGAGGTGGAACAATGCGGTAACGGCGTGCGTTGTGTCGCGCGTTACCTCTCCAACCACGGCGTGGTGCAGGACGGCGAAGTGCGCCTCGGCACTATCGCGGGGCCGGTGCAGGCGGAACTGCGCGGCGAAGGCCTGGTACGCGCCAACATGGGCGTGCCGCGCCTGGATCCATCCGACATACCTTTCATCGCTGGCGCCCGCGCCATGGAATATGCACTGGACGTCGACGGCCGCACGGTGCAGATCGGCGCGGTCTCCATGGGCAATCCGCATGCCATCCTGGACGTACCGGACGTGGACTCGGCGCCCGTGGCGGAACTCGGGCCGCGGATAGAGCACCATCCGCGCTTCCCCAAACGCGCCAACGTGGGCTTCGCCTCCTGGCAGGGGCGTAAATCGATGCGCCTCAGGGTCTGGGAACGCGGCACCGGTGAGACCCTGGCCTGCGGCACCGGCGCCTGCGCGGCGGTGGTGTGGGGGCGGCTCTTGGGCTGGCTGGATGAGGAGGTGGACGTGCAACTCCGCGGCGGTCGGCTGGTGGTAAGCTGGAAAGGCGAAGGCCAGCCGGTGTGGATGACCGGGCCCGCGGTCACCGTCTACGAGGGGCAGATCGAACTATGAGCATCGAGCACAAGGCGGGATTGAGCGGCGAGACGCTCTCCGGCGACAGCATCGTCGACTACCTGCTCGGGCATCCGGAATTCTTCGAGGCGCATCCTGAGCTCCTGACCAAGCTCAAGGTGCCACATCCTTCTGGTACTGCTGTATCTCTCATCGAGCGCCAGGTGGAAGTGCTGCGCGGCCAGAACCGGCAGTTGGAGCGCAAGCTCGTGGACCTCATCGAAGTGGCGCGCTCCAACGACGCGCTCATCGAACGCATCCATCGGCTCGCGCTGGTACTGCTGGAAGGCGCCGCACTCCCGGACCGGCTATACGCCCTGCAGGAGGAACTGCGGGAACGTTTCGGCGCCGACGAGGTGAGCCTGTTTCTGCGCCATCCCAAAGAGAACCGCGCCGACGCGGGCCCTGCGCGCTGGCTGAACGAGGGCGACGCGGGCCTGGACCAATTCCGTGAGTTCCTGAAGACCGGCAAGCCCCACGTGGGCCGTCTGCGCCCACCGCAGCTCGAATTCCTGTTCGGCGAGCAGGCGGAGCACATCGCCTCTTCCGCCCTGGTGCCGCTGGGTGACAAGGGTTCCCTGGGGCTGCTGGCAGTAGGCAGCCGCGATGCCGAACGCTTCAGCCCGACCTTGGGCACCGCCTTCCTCACCCGTATCAGCGAGCTCGTGACCGCGGCGGTGCAACCGCTCATGCCGAAATGAGCGAGGCGCTGCAGGACCGGATCCAGCGCTTCATCGACCATCTCGCCCAACGCAACCTCTCACCTCATACCCGCGAAAGCTATGCTCGCGATCTCGCGACTCTAAAGGCGTTCTGCGAGAAGCAGAAGCTCACGGACTGGGGCGTACTGGACGTGCACCACATCCGCGCCTTCACTTCCCAGCGCCACCGCCAGGGCCTCTCCCCCAAGAGCATTCAGCGCCTGCTGGCCTCGATACGTTCCTTCTACCTGTATCTGCAAGGCGAGGGCATCGCCAAGAAGAATCCTGCCGAGGGTGTGCGCGCTCCGAAAGGCGCGAAGCGCCTGCCGGATACCCTGGATGCGGACCAGATGGCGCGGCTGCTGCAGATACCCGGCGACGATGCGGAGACCGTGCGCGACCGGGCCATCATGGAACTGCTGTACTCCTCGGGCCTGCGCCTCGCGGAGCTCATCGCAGTACGCCTCATGGATCTCGACATGGGCCAGGGTCTGGTCACCGTAACCGGCAAGGGCAACAAGACCCGCATCGTGCCGGTAGGGCGCATGGCGCTCAAGGCGATCCAGGATTGGCTCAAGCTGCGCGGTGAACTCGCCAAGTCCGACGACCAGACCCTGTTCGTGAGCGTGCGCGGCGGGCCCTTGTCACCGCGCAGCGTGCAGGCGCGGCTAAGACACTGGGGCCGGGTGCAGGGTGTGCAGCAGGGCATCTACCCGCATCTGTTGCGTCACTCTTTCGCCAGCCACGTGCTGGAATCCAGCGGTGATCTGCGGGCGGTGCAGGAACTCCTGGGCCACGCCAACATCAGCACCACCCAGATCTACACGCACCTGGACTTCCAGCATCTCGCCAAGACCTACGACGCGGCGCATCCGCGCGCCAGGAAGAAGTCCTCCGCCAAATGAATGCTGCCGTGCCCCACCCCACTGAGATCCGGCTGCGCAAGAGCGCAGGCGTGGTGGCCGTCAGGTTCGACGACGGCGCAAACTACGAACTGCCGTTCGAATACTTGCGGGTGTTCTCGCCCTCCGCGGAGGTGCGCGGCCACGGCACCGAGATCCTGCAGATCGGGAAGGAGCGGGTGAAAGTGGTCGGCGTGGAGCCGGTGGGCAATTACGCGGTGCGCCTCAAGTTCGATGACGGCCACGACACCGGTCTCTATTCCTGGCCGGTGCTGCGGGACCTGGGACAGAACCAGGAATCCAACTGGGCGCGCTATCTGCAGCGCCTGAAAGACGCGGGCTACCAGCGCAAGACCTGATCGGTCACTGGTGGTGGAACACCCAGGACAGAGCCAGGCCCGCGGACCAACCGCCCGCATCTCCCACCAGCGGGCTCGATTGGAACGCGGCGCCGTGCAGGCTGGTGCGCTCCAGGAAGGCGCCGTAGACGAATTCACTGTGATGCCAGCTGATCCCCAGTTCCCAGCGCCAGCCTGCATAGCCACCAGACGCCGCATAGCTGGGGCGTGAAGGCGTCGCGTATTGGGGCGCGACGCTGTAGTAGTAGTCCGCGTAGGCCCGGTCGAAGAAATCTGCGGTGAGCGCGCTGTCCCAGGTCACCTGGTCGCCCTGCACCGCGATGGGCGCATGCCACTCGAGCCGCGGGCCGATCACGTAGCCGCGGTGATGGAAGTCCAGGGCATGCACGCTGGCAGCGACCCGCACCGGGAGCACCAGGTCGAAGCCAGTGTGGTCCTCGCCGCGCCAGGCGTGATAACGCAGCGCGGGCCCCACTTCACCCACCCAGTCCAGGTCGGGCATGCCCTGCCGCTCACGGGTATCGGAAGACGTGACCGAGACGTCGCCGCCGAAATCCACGTCCAGGGAGAAGCGCTCGTCCTTCAAGAGCTTGCCGCGGAGGCGGTTGCGGTCCACGTCCAGGTACTGGCTGTGCACCACGAAGTATGGGAACGGCAGCACCACAGTGCGATCTTCGGCAGCACCGGTATAGACCGGGAAGCGCACCAGACCGACGCCGATGCCCGCATCCACATGCGTGGTCTGGGGTGGCGGCGGTTCC
The DNA here is from genome assembly GCA_036271575.1 of Gammaproteobacteria bacterium. Taxonomy (GTDB): domain Bacteria; phylum Pseudomonadota; class Gammaproteobacteria; order Natronospirales; family REEB76; genus DASUBN01. Next base: position 30,967 of record DATBAJ010000068.1, on the reverse strand, counting down.
GGCGGATCGGCGCAGGCAGCGGAGGTGAAGCCGGCCAACAACAGCGCGGCACCGACGCCTGGCCTCACAGGCTCACGCAGTCGAAGTCCACCTTGGTCGTCACCTCGGCGTCATAGTCCACGTCGCCGCGGGTGAAGCCGAACAGTTTGAGGAAGTCGTGCTTGTAGCCGGCGTAGTCGGTCACCTGCATGAGCGTCGCGTCGCTGACCTCGGGCCACAACGCCTTGCAGGCCTGCTGCACGCTGGCCTGCATCTCTCGCTCGTCCAGCCGGATGCGGCCTTCTTCATCCAGCGGCGTCGCCGCGCCATCCTCTCTATAGATGCGCTCCTGGAACAGGCGGCGCATCTGCTCGATGGCGCCCTCGTGCAGGCCCTGCTGCTTCATGACCTTGAACACGATGGAGACATACAGCGGGATCACCGGGATGGCGGCGCTGGCCTGGGTGACGATGGACTTGAGTATCGCCACCCGCGCATCGAGCCCCGGGTGCTTCGCGCGCAGGCTGCGCGCGGTATCCTCCAGGTGCTGCTTGGCGCGGCCGATGGTGCCATGCCAGTAGATGGGCCAGGTCACCTCGGGGCCGATGTAGCTGAATGCCAGGGTCCGCGCCTGCGGGGCCAGGACACCGGCCGAATGCAGTGCATCCAGCCACAGCGCCCAGTCTTCGCCGCCCATCACCTGCACGGTCTCGTCTATCTCCTGCGGGCTGGCGGGTTCCAGGCGCACGCCTTCAAGCCGGTCCTTGTCGGTGTCGATGGTCCGGCCGGCGAAAGGCTCGCCGATGGGTTTCAGCGCCGTATGCGCCATGCTGCCGTCGGGCCGGCGCCGGACCGGCGAGGCCAGCGAATAGATGACGAGGTCCACGGGACCGCCCAGGTCCTCGCGGATCATCTGTATGGCCTTGGCGCGGGCTGCATCTGAGAAGGCGTCGCCGTTCAGGGACAGGCTCACCAGCCCCGTCTCGCGGGCGGCGCGGTCGAAGGCCGCGGCGTTGTACCAGCCGGCGGTGCCGGTCTTCGCCTCCTTGCCCGGCTTCTCGTAGAACACGCCCAGGGTGGCGGCGCCATAGCCGAAAGCGGCGGTGATGCGTGCCGCGAGTCCATAGCCCGTGGACGCACCGATCACCAGCACCCGCTTCGGTCCTGAGCTGGAAGCTCTGCTGCTCACCGCCGCGATCTGCTCGCGGACGTTCAGCTCGCAACCCGTGGGGTGCGCAGTGGTGCAGATGAAGCCCCAGATGCGGGGTTTGACGATCACGCGCGTGGCCCCCTTCTCGTTGCCGGCCATTCTAGCCTAGCCCCGCGGTGGGGCCGATAACATACAATCGACCCATGGACGCCGCCTCTTCCGCCGCCTTGCACCAAGCCTGGTCGCGATGGCGTGACCGCTGGTGGCTGAAGACCTTAGGCTTCAGCGCCTACCTCACATCGTTCATGGTCCTGTACTTCGTGCTGCTCCGGCATCCGCTCTTCCCGGCGCGCATCCTGCCGTTCACCACCCTCGATGCCTGGATCGGCTTCGCGCCCTGGAGCCTCATCCTGTATGCGAGCCTGTGGTTCTACATCTCGCTGGTGCCGACGCTGCTGAATTCCTGGGACGAGATGGGCGCGTATCTGGTACAAGTCACGCTGTTGAGCCTGATCGGTTTTGGCCTGTTCCTGTTCTGGCCCACCGCGGCGTCGGCGCCCGACATCGACTGGACGCAGCACCCCTCCGTCGCCTTCCTGAAATCCGTGGATGCTTCCGGCAACGCCTGTCCATCGATGCATGCGGCCTTCGCCGCCTTGACCGCGGTCTGGCTGTACCGTCTATTGCGCCACCTTGGGGCGCCGCGTTGGTCGCAGGCCCTGAGCCTGCTTTGGTGCCTCGGGATCCTATATTCCACCCTCGCCACCAAACAGCACGTGGCCCTGGACCTCTATGCCGGAGTGCCCTTAGGGGTAGCCGTCGCCCTCCTGCCCTCGTGGCCTTTCCGGACCCCTTTACCGGAGCCCGTCTGAACCCTAAGCCTTTGTAACAAAGCCTGTGTAAGCCGCTATGATGGAGCCGGGGCCCGACAAACTCCATCAGTCGGGCGAGGCTTCATCTGTGCCACAAGTATCTGATAATACAGGATATTTCGGCATAGCCCGCTGGCAGGCCTGGGCCCCGGGGGTCACGGATACCGCTGCCTGGCAGCGCTGGTTGCCGGATGGTCACAGCCCGGAGCCGGAGGCTCAACCCGACGTCAGTTACCTGCCTGGCCTGCTGCGCCGGCGCCTGGATCGCCCTGGACGCATGGCCCTCTCTACGGCCTGGCCCTGCGCCGAGGGCCTGGACTCGGTGCCCTGCGTATTCGCCTCCCGCCACGGCGTCCTGGCGCGCACCCTGGAGTTGCTCACCGCCCTGGCGCAGGACGAACCGCTGTCACCCACGAGCTTCAGTCTGTCGGTACACAACAGCAACGCCGGCCTCTTCTCCATCGCCCGCGGCGACCGCGCCGCGGCCACCGCCATCGCCGCCGGCCGCGACAGTCTCGGCATGAGCCTGCTGGAGGGTGCGAACCTGATTGCCGAGGGCGCCGACCAGGTGTTGGTCTGCTACGCCGACGACGATGCGCCGGCACAGTACTCCCCGTTCGTGCAGGAAGACGCGAGTCACCGGCCGTTCGCCGTGTCCCTGTTACTGACGCAAGCGGCGGATCCCGCGCAGCGCTGCCGCCTGTCTCCCAGCGAGGAGACGCCCCATGAAACGCCGGAAGCGGCCTTGATGCGCCTGCTCTTGGATAAGTCGGATAGCACCATAGTGGGCGTGGATCAACCCTGGCGGCTGGAACGCGCCCATGACTAGTCTCGGCCGCTTCTGGCGCATGCTCGGCACGGGCTTCAGTTTCCTGGTGTTCGGCCTGTTGAGCCTCATCGCGAGCTTGAGCGTGCTGCCGGTGCTGATGCTCTGGCCCGGGAGTTCCGCTGCACGCGAGCGGCGCATCCGCAGCTTCGTCAGTTGGGCGTTCCGCGCGCTACTGGCCGGCATCGCCTTGCTGGGGCTCGGTTATGTGCAGGTGGAGGGCCGTGAGCATCTGGCGCAGGCCAAGGGTAAGCTGGTGGTGGCGACCCATCCCATGTACCTGGACATCGTGGCCCTGCTGGTGCTGATGCCCTTCGCCGATTGCGTGGTGAAGAACGCCATGCTCAGGAACCCCTATTACCGGCGCTTCGTGCGCGCGGCAGGCTACATCAGCAACGGCGATTCGGCGGCCGCGATGGGCGCCTGCGTGGATGCGCTGAAGCATGGCCGCAGCCTGGTCTTGTTCCCGGAAGGCACCCGCACCACCACCGGCGGTGCGCTGCACTTCCGCCGCGGTGCGGCGCAGGTGGCGCTGCGCGCCGGCTGCCAGGTGCTGCCGGTGCTGATCGCCTGCACGCCGCCGGCGCTGACCAAGAGCCGTGCCTGGTGGCAAGTGCCGGAACGGCGCTGGCAACTCCTGATCCGTTTCTATGCACCGCAGGACTTGAGCGCCTTCGGCCACCGCGAAGGCATGCCCTACGGCGTGTCCGCCCGCCGCGTGACCCACGCCCTGCAAGATTTCTTCACCCAACAGCTCGCCAACCATGAACCAACTGATCGAAGAACTGAAGCAACTCATCATCGACTCGCTCGATCTTGAGGACGTGAAGCCCGCGGATATCGACGCCAAGGCGCCGCTGTTCGGCAGCGGCGGCCTGGGACTCGATTCCATCGACGCCCTGGAACTGGGGGTGGCGGTGCAGAAGCGCTACCAGGTGAAGCTGGATGCCAACTCCGCCGACACCCGCCAGCACTTCCATTCCGTCGAGAGCCTGGCCGCGTTCATCCGCTCACAGCAGTCGGCCTGAGGCCGGCGCACGGCGCTATGACGATGCGACAGGCGGAGCAAGATGCGCTGCCGCAGGTGCTGGGCGCGCATGGCGCGGTCAGCCGCGCCGCGTTCCATCGCCGGGTGCAGGCCTTGCGCGCCGTGCTGGACCTACATCCCGCCAGACGCTGGGCGCTCATCTGCGACGACGCTGGCTGGTTCGGCGCGGGCCTGCTGGCACTCGCGGGCCGCGGCCGCAGCATCGTGCTGCCCCAGGCGCCGCAGGCCGGCGCGCTGCAGGATCTCGCAGTGGACGCGGTGTTCACCGACAGGCCGGGAGACTTCGCCGGCATGCCGCTGCTGGCAGTGGCGGAACCCGGTGACGATTTCAACGCGCCGCCGCCCACGCCTGACGATGCCATCCGCGTCGAGTTCTACACCTCCGGTTCCTCCGGCTTCCCTAAGTGCGTGCCCAAGGCTTTCGCCCAACTGCGCCTCGAGGTCGCCGCGCTGGAGCGGCAATGGGGCCCGCGCTTAGGGTCAGCGCAGGTGGCCGGCACCGTGCCGCATCACCATCTCTACGGCCTGCTGTTCCGGGTGCTCTGGCCACTGAGCACCGGCCGGCCTTTCCATTCTGAGATGTGCCTGCAACCGGGCGAACTGCGCGCCACGGTCGGTCCTGAGCCTTGTGTGATCGTGAGCAGCCCGGCTTTCTTAAGCCGGGTGCAGGCCGTCACGGACCTTCCGCCGGCCGCGCAGGTGAGCGCCTTGTTCAGTTCCGGCGCACCCTTGCCGGACGACGTCGCGCGCGGCATGCAAGAGGAATGGGGCCAGGCCGCCATCGAGGTCTATGGCAGCACCGAGACCGGCGGTATCGGCTGGCGCGCCTGGGACGGCGCCGAGCGACGCCCCTGGTGGCGGCCGATAGAAGGCGTGGTGACCGAGATCCGCGAAGAGGAAGCGGGCCCGCGGCTGTGGGCCAAATCCGGCTGCACCTGGCGGCAGGATTGGATGCCGAGCGGCGATCTCGCCCGCTACGGCAGCGACGCTCGCTTCGCCTTGCTGGGCCGCGCCGACGACGTACTCAAATTCGAGGACAAGCGGCTGTCCTTGAGCGAGATGCGCGCGCAGCTCCTGTCGCACCCCTGGGTGGCGGAGGCACGGCTGCTGCTCCTGCCCGGCAAGCGGCAACAGATCGGCGCGGTGGTGGTGCTGAAATCCGCAGGTCGCGCGATCCTTGAGCAGGAAGGCAAGCGCGCCCTGCAGGAACGGTTGCGTGAGGCATTGAGTGTGCGCTACGAGACGCTGCTGCTGCCGCGCAAGTGGCGCTTTCCGGATGCGCTGCCGGACAACGCCATGGGCAAGACCGAGCAGGCACGGCTCCTGGCCTTGTTCGAGGCGTTCCCATGAATGGCCTGCCGACGCTGCTGGCGCGTCGCGACGACGCGGGGCGCATCGAACTTGAGCTCGAGGTCCCGGCGGACAACCCTTGGTTCGACGGACACTTCCCGGGGTTCGCGATCCTGCCGGGAGTGGTGCAGATCGGCTGGGCGGCGCACTTCGGTCATGCACTCTGCGGGTTCGGTCCCGGGGTGCGCGGGCTGGAGCAGATCAAATTCAAACGACCCATCCTGCCCGGCGCACGTCTGATCCTGTCGCTCAAGCCCGACCTTACGGCAGGCCGCCTGCGTTACGAATACCGGGAAGCGGACCAGGTCTGTTCCAGCGGCATTCTGGAATTCAGCCGGGAGGCTGGGGCGTGACCTTCAAGCCCTGCGCGGTGGTGCCCCTATACAACCATCACACGGCGCTCGCGCGCATCGTGGCGGCCCTCCGGACTCAAAGCCTGCCTGTGATCCTGGTGGACGACGGCAGCGATGCCGTGACCAAAGAGGCGCTTAAGACACTCGTCGCACAGGATGTGGAAGTGCTGACCCAACCCGCGAACCGCGGCAAGGGCGCCGCGGTGCTGGCGGGCATCGTGTCCGCCGGTGCGCGCGGCTTCAGTCACGTCTTGCAGGTGGATGCGGACGGACAGCACGATCTCGGCGATGTGCCGGCGCTGCTGGCCCTCGCGCAAGCCCATCCTGAAAAATTGATATCCGGCGCGCCGCAGTATGACGCCTCGGTACCCAAGGCCCGTTTCTACGGCCGCTACCTCACGCACTTCCTGGTGTGGACCGCGACCCTGTCTTTCACGCTCAAGGACAGCATGTGCGGCTTCCGCGTCTATCCGGTGACGCCGACCCTGGCGCTCACGAGGCGGGCGCACATCGGCGCGCGCATGGACTTCGACACCGACATCATGGTGCGGCTGTATTGGGCCGGCACGGAGAGCCTGTTCGTGAAGACCCGGGTGCGCTATCCGGAGGACGGCATCTCCCATTTCCGCATGCTGCGGGACAACCTGCGCATGGCCTGGCTGCACCTGCGCCTGAACTTGGGGATGCTGCCGCGCCTGCCGCTGCTCGTCGGCGGCAGCCTGCGCCGGCACCGCCAACAGCACTGGGCCCACATCGGCGAGCGCGGCACCCTCACCGGGCTGCGCTTCATCGGCGCGCTGGACCGGTTGTTTCCACGCTGGATGGGGCACCTGGTGCTGTATCCGGTGACTACCTATTTCTTCCTCTCCCATCCGCGCGCACGGCGAGCCTCACGCCGCTTCCTGGCGGCGGCCGGCGCACCGGCCACTACGGCCATGAGCTTCCATCATTTCTTCTCATTCTCCATATCCATCCTCGACAAGGTGGCGGCCTGGTACGCACCGGCGCGGGTGCCGGTGGAACTGCCGGAAGAAGCGCGGGCGCTATTCATGAGCACGCTGGCAGGCGGGCGGGGCATGCTGCTGCTGAGCGCGCACCTCGGCAACCTGGAACTGGCGCGTGCGATCGCCACCCTGATCCCGGGCGTGCACATCAATGCCCTGGTCTATACCCAGAACTCGCAGAAGCTGAATGCCATGCTGGAAGAGACCAGCGATGACTACGCACTCAAGCTCATCTGCGTGGACGAGATCGGTCCGGAGACGGCGGTGCTGCTGCGCAGCAAGGTGGATGCGGGCGAGGTGGTGGTGATCGTGGGCGACCGGGTACCGGTGACGGGAAGGGCCGTCGGGCGCACCCAAGCCGCGACAGTGCAGGCAGACTTCCTGGGGACGCCCGCGCCCTTCGCGGTGGGGCCCTATGTGCTGGCCCACGTGCTGGAATGCCCGGTGCTGCTGTTCTTCTGCCTGCGGGAAGGCCGCGGTTATCGGGTCTACATCGAGCCCTTCGCCGAGCGCATCGTGCTGCCGCGCGAGGGTCGCATGGCGGCCACGGCGGCTTGGGCCGGTCGCTACGCGGCCCGGCTGGCGGCTTACGCCGCCCGTTTTCCGCTACAGTGGTACAACTTCTACGATTTCTGGGCCGAGGATCCCTCCTCGACGCCCGCCAAGGGGACAGACGGCTGATGCGTAACCTCGCACCGCAGAACGACCGGCAGACCGTGGTGCTGGGCGGCCGCAAGCTCAGCATCGAGGAAGTGTGCGCGGTGAGCCGCGGCGCGCCCTTGATGCTGGCCAACGACAAGGCTTTCCGCGAGCGCATCGAGCGCGGTGCCAAGGTACTGGCGGAGGCCATCGCCGCCGGCCGCGACGTGTACGGCGTGAACACGGGCTACGGCGATTCCTGCACCGTCTCCATCCCGCCGGAGGTGGTGAACCAGCTGCCGGCGCACCTGGTGCGCTACCACGGCTGCGGTCTCGGCGACTATTTCGACGAACCCACCACCGCTGCCATCCTGGTGACCCGCATGAACTCGCTCGCCGCCGGCTTCTCCGGCGTGCGGCCGGTGGTGCTCACGCAACTGGAAGGCCTGATCCGCCATCGCATCGCACCGCTCATCCCCGAGGAGGGTTCGGTGGGTGCCAGCGGCGACCTCACGCCGCTCTCATATGTCGCCGCCGCGATGGTGGGTGATCGCAAGGTCCTGCACCAGGGCCGGGAGATGACGGCGGCGGAGGCCTTGAAGGCCAACGGCATGACGCCGATCACCCTCGCACCCAAAGAGGGCCTGGCGCTGATGAACGGCACCTCGGTCATGACTGCGCTCAGCTGCCTCGCCTGGGAGCGGGCCGAATACCTCACGCGTCTCTCCACCCGTATCACCGCCATGGTGAGCATCGCGCTCGGCAGCAATCCCAAGCACTTCGCGCCGGGGCTCTTTGCCGTGAAGCCCCACGTGGGCCAACAGCAGACGGCGGCGCGGATATTCGCCGACATGGGCGCCTCGGAACGGGAGAGCCCGATCCGCATCCAGGACCGCTATTCGATCCGTTGCGCACCGCACGTGATCGGCGTGCTGGCCGATGCCTTGCCGTGGATGCGCCGCGACATCGAGAACGAACTCAACAGCGCCAACGACAATCCCATCATCGACCCGGACACGGGTGACATCTACCACGGCGGCCATTTCTACGGCGGTCACATCGCCTTCGTCGCCGACAGCCTGAAGAACGCGGTGGCCAACGTGGCGGACCTCCTGGACCGGCAACTGGCGCTGCTGGTGGATACGCGCTTCAACAACGGCCTGCCGAGCAACCTGTCCGGCGCGGAAGGCGAGCGCGCCGCGCTCAACCACGGTTTCAAGGCGGTGCAGATCGCAGTCTCTGCCTGGACCGCCGAGGCCCTGAAACTCACCATGCCGGCCAGCGTGTTCTCGCGCTCCACCGAGTGCCACAACCAGGACAAGGTGAGCATGGGCACCATCTCGGCGCGAGACTGCATCCGCGTGCTGGAACTCACGGAACAGGTGGCGGCGGCCTGCCTCGCCGCCGCCGCCCAGGCCCTCGAGATCCGCCGCCGCAAGCATGCCCGCGCGCCCAGCCACATGCAGGCCGACATCAGCGCCATGCACGACGACGTGTTCAGCCTGTGCCCGTTCGTGGAAGAAGACCGGCCACTGGAGCACGAGTTACGCGCACTGTGCGCCGCCATCGGCGAGCGCCGCTGGCTGATCTACGGGTAAGCCTGCATGCGCGGTGCCCTGTTGACGGCCGAAGCCGAGATCGAGGTCCCGTTCCAGGATCTCGACCCCATGCAGGTGGCCTGGCACGGCAACTATTTCCGTTACTTCGAGGCGGCGCGCGTCAAGTTGCTGCGCATGATCGATTACGACTACCCCGCCATGCAGGCATCCGGTTATTCCTGGCCGCTGATCGAGGCACACGTGCGCTTCATCCAGGCCTTGCGCTACGGCCAGCTGATCCGGGTGCAGGCCGGGCTCGTGGAATGGGAGAACCGCCTCAAGCTCGAATACCAGGTGCATGACGCCGCTACGGCCAAGCGTCTCACCACCGGCCACACCATCCAATGCGCGGTGGACGCCAAGAGCGGCGAGTTGCAACTGGTGAGCCCGCCGGCGCTGCTCACGCGACTCAAGGCCTATCTATGAGACTGCCGCTGGTTTTGTGTTCCCTGGCGCTGACATCCGTGATGGCATCCGCCGCGACGCCTGCGGCGCCGCCGGCGAGCTTCGCCGCGGACTTCGTGCAGACCCGCAGCTTGCCGGGTTTCAGCACACCGCTGGTGAGCCATGGCGACATGGGCTACGACGCGGCTCGCGGTTTCCATTGGGAGATCACCGCGCCCTACCACTATCTCTTCGAGATGAACGGCAAGCAGGCCCACGAGGAACTGCCGGATGGCAGCAAGCGCGACCTGGATCCGGACCAGACCCCTTGGCTCGCGGCGGTGGAACACATCTTCATCAGCGCGCTCTCGGGCGACCGGGCCCAGCTGCAAAGTTACTTCAGCGTGGTCTCCAAGCCCGCCGCTGGCGGCGGCGATGAACTCACGCTCACCCCCAAGCCAGGCGCCATCGCCAATGCCATCAGCCGCATCGAAGTGACGGAGTCTGCGCCGGGCCGGCCCCAGCATCTGGAGATCTTCGAGACTTCCGGCGGTCACATGGACATCCGCTTCACGCCCGCGGAGGGTCACGGCAAGCCGTGAGCCGCGGACTCTCCAGCCCCGCCCGATGGAGCCTGTGGCTCGTCTCTCTCGCGCTCCTGTGCGCGGCCGCTGCTACGCGTCTGCACCTGCATACCGTGGTGGACACCGACATCCTGGCCATGCTGCCGCCGCAGCAGGAATCGGCGGCGGTGGGCGCGGCCATCGAGCAGAGCCGCCAGGCCTTCGTCGACGAAGTGTTGATACTGGTGAGCGGCGACGACGAGACCGTCGCGCGCCGGGCCGCCGTCGCCGCCGCGGATGTGGCCGCCACGGCCGGACTCGAGCCCGATGACAGCGGCCGCTCCATGGATCGCCTGCTCGCGGTCTACCAGAAGCATCGTTATGCCTTGTTGGACGACGCGGCCGCGGCGCGTCTCGCCCAGGGCGGCGCACCGGCGCTGGCCACGGACGTGGCCACCTCCCTCGCCAGCCCCGCCGGCATGGTGGATGCGTTCGGCAGCGATCCCGGCGGACATCTCTCACACTTCCTCACCGACCTGCCGCAGCCCTATCCGGGGTTCCTGCCGGACGGTGCATTCTTCTCCGCGCAGAAGGATGGCAAGTACTGGTTCCTGATACGCGACCGGGTGAGCGCCGCAGCCTTCGCCGAAGGCGGTGCCCAGGGCACTCGTGCGGTGACCGAGGCACGAGCCGCCGTCGCCAAGGTCTGCGTGCGCTGTGACTTCGCCGCCACCGGCGCGCCGCTGTTCGCCGATGCCGCGCGTCACGCGGCCCAGACCGAGAGCATCTGGCTGAGCCTGGCTTCGAGCCTGCTCATCATGGTGCTGATCGCCTACGTCTTCCGCAGTTTCGCGCCCCACGTGCTGGCCGGCGCGCAACTGCTGGCCAGCGTGCTCGCCGCCACCGCCGCGGTGATCCTGGTGTTCGGCTCCATCCAGGTGATCACCCTGGTATTCGGCACCACGCTCATCGGCATCGCCATCGACTATGCGTTCCTGTACTTCGCCGAGTACTGGTTCGGCGACGGAGCGCCTGAGCAAGTGATGGCTGCGGTAAGACCAGGCCTCTACATGGGTCTCGCCACGGGAGTGGTGGCCTTCGCCTTCCTGCTGCTGGCCGGTTTTCCGGCGCTCACCCAGTTCGCGGTGTTCTCGGTAGCGGGCTTGGTCGAAGCCGGATTGATGGTGGTCCTGATCTTCCCGGTGAGCCTGCGGGAGTTTCCGCAGGTGCCGCTGCATCCGGCAGTGCTGTGGCCCCAGCGTTTCATCCAGGCCGCCTGCCGCCGTTCGCGCTGGCGTCTGGTGCTGCCGCTCGCGGCCTTGCTGCTCTGCATCCCGGGCTGGCTGATGCTGCATCCCAGCGACGACGTGCGCGGCCTGCAGAACCTGCCGCCACAGATGCTGGCCACCGACGCTCACATCCGCGAGACCTTGGGACAGGTGCCGCCTCCCGGCTTCTTCCTCTCGCAAGCGCCGGACCTGCAACAGGCCCTGCGCCAGGAGGAGGTCCTGTTCGACCGCGTCGCGGCGGGTGCGCCGGGCTACACGAGCTTGGGACTCTCGCGCTTCCTGCCGTCGGACGCGCGCCAACAGGCGAGCCTGGCTGCCTGGCGACAGGTCTTCGCCGACCGCCAAGCCCTGCGCGCGGCCTTCGTGCACTTCGGCTTGCCCAAGGAACTGGCGGACCGCAGTCTCGCGGAGTGGCAGGCGGCGGACCATGCGTCGCTGACCGCCGACGAGGTGTCTGCGGCGGCGCCAGACTTGAAGACGTTCAGCATCTCCGCCGGCGCGGGAGCGACGCTGCTCTCCACCGTCACGGGCCGGAGCGACGTGGACTCGGCGACGCTGGCGGGCTATGCCGCCGCCACGCCCGGCATGAGCTTCGTGGACCCCTTAGGGAGGATCGCCGCCACTTTCCAGCGCCTGCGGGAACGTGCCACCTGGCTCGTGATCCTGGGTTACCTGCTGATCTCGGCGCTGCTGGTGTGGCGCTACGGCCGGCGCGAGGCGCTGCGCATGCTGTATCCGCCGCTGCTGGCTCTGGGCCTCACCCTCGGGGTGCTGGGCTGGCTCGGTGAACCGCTGAACATCTTCGTGGTGGTGGCCTTGATCCTGATCCTGGGGCTAGGCCGCGACTACGCTGTGTTCCTGCGGGAAGGCGGCGCCACGCGGCGCTCCCCGGCCCTGGCCGTGACCCTCTCCGCACTCACCATGTTGTTCTCCTTCGGCTTGCTGGCGGTAAGCAGCATCCCGGCCTTGCATGTATTCGGGATCGCCACCCTGGTGGGCATACTGGCAAGCTATCTCAGCGCCCCCTTGTCGCTGCCGCCCACGGAACGCGCATGAAGAAGCTGTACCTGTTGCTGCTGCTCCTGATGATGAGCGCCTGCGTCACGCCGCTGATGCCGGATTGCACGCGCTTCGGCCGTGACGGGCAAGTATGTCTCCTGCCGCCAGCAGCGCTGCCGAAGCTCGACGCCACCCACATCGTCACCGTGACCCGGGATGGCAAGCCGGACAGCTTCCTCGGTCAACTGCATATCGATGATCAGGCGCTGCGGCTCGCCGGCTCGAGCCTGTTCGGTACTGACCTATTCACCCTGAGCTACGACGGCAAGACCCTCAAGGCAGAGCCGGACAGTCCGCAGTTGCATGCGGACACCCTGGTGGTGATGCTGGAGCTGGCCCTGGCGGACCCGGCCGAGATCAAGCCGCGGCTGCACGGCCTGGACATGACCGTGAGCTCCACGGCCACGGGCGAAGTGCGCGACATCTCCGAACGCGGACATCCCATCGTGCATATCGAGAGGAGTGCTGGCCCGCTGGCGCAGGCCACGCTCACGATGGTGATCCCGCCACTCCAGGTCTCCGTGACGATGCGGCCGGTGCCGCCGGAGAGCGGCGCACCATGACCCGCGTCTATCTGCATCACCTCGGCATCGTCAACGCATTGGGTTGGGACCTTGCGTCGGTGCGCGAGAGTCTGTTGGCAGGTTCCCGTGCCGGGATGTTGCAGCGCGATGACCTGATCAAGGGCCGTAGCGTGTATGCAGGCACCGTGAGTTCCGAGCTCCCGGCTCTGCCAGCGGGGCTGGCCTGCTACGATTCGCGCAACAACCGCGTGTTGACCGCGGCGCTCGCACAGATCCGCCCCGCAGTGGATGCGGCGCTGGCCCGCTATGGCGCGGCGCGGGTCGGCACCATCATCGGCACCAGCACCTCCGGCATCGCCGAAGGCGAGCGCGCCATCCTGGAACAAGAGCGCCAAGGCCGCTTCCCATCCGATTACGACTACCGGATGCAGGAGATCAGCAGTCCCAGCGAATATCTGCGGCAGCTACTCGGACTCAAGGGGCCATGCTGGACGGTATCCACCGCCTGCACCTCCAGCGCCAAGGCTTTCTCCTCGGCGCGCCGTCTCCTCAGCCTCGACCGGTGCGACGCAGTGATCGTGGGCGGTGCGGACTCCCTGTGCCGGCTCACCTTGAACGGCTTCGGCGCCCTGGAGTCCCTGTCGAAGGGACCCTGCAACCCTTCCAGCAAGAACCGCGATGGCATCAACATCGGCGAGGGTGCGGCCCTGTTCCTGATGAGCCGGGAGCCAGGCCCCATCGCGTTGTTGGGCATAGGCGAATCCTCCGATGCATACCACATCTCGGGTCCCGATCCGACGGGCCGCGGTGCGGAGATCGCACTGCGTCAGGCGCTGACCCAGGCGGGCGTCGCGAGCGTGGATTACCTGAACCTGCACGGCACCGCTACCGTGCAGAACGATCTCATGGAGAATGCGGTGGTGGCGCGGGTCCTGGGCCAGGTGCCCTGCAGCTCCACCAAACCGCTGGTGGGCCACACCCTGGGCGCCGCCGGCGCCACCGAGGCCGCATTCTGCTGGATGCTGCTCTCGGGAGCGTCGAACCCGGCCTTGCCGCCGCATCTCTGGGACGGCGTGGTGGATCCCGCGCTGGCGCCGCTGAACTTCTGCCCGGTGGGCTATGTGCCCAAGTCCTGCAAGGTGGCGGCCAGCAACTCCTTCGCCTTCGGCGGCAACAACGCCTGCCTGGTGCTGGGGAACTGAATGGAAGAATTCCCACCCATCGCCGAACTGCTGCCGCATCGCGGTACGGCGGTACTGCTGGACGCGGTGGTCGAGGACAGCCAGGACGAGATCCGCGCACGGGTGCGCATCGCGCCGGGCCATCCTTATTTCGAACCGGGCCGCGGCGTGCCGGTATGGGTGGGCATCGAACTCATGGCCCAGGCCATCGCCGCCCACGCGGGGCTCGCCGGACGCCGCTCGCAAAGGCCGCCCAAGAAAGGCATGCTTCTCGGCACACGGCGCTTCGAGGCGAACACCGCCTATTTCGCCGAGGGTGACGAACTCGAGGTAGAGGCGCGCCGCGAGTTCGGCGGTGACAGCGAGATCGCTGCCTGCGTCTGCCGCATCGTCTCCGGGGGCGAGACTCTCGCCACCGCCACCATCATCATCGTCGAGATACCGGAGGAGAAGCTGCCGTGAGTGAAGCGAGACGGGTGCTGGTGACGGGAGCGAGCGGCGGCATCGGCGCCGCCATCGCGCGCGCGCTGGGCACAGCCGGCTTCCGGCTGTGCCTGCATTACCACCGCAATGCCGCGAAGGCCGAGACGCTGGCCAAGGAACTCGGCGGCGGCACGCGGACTTTGAGCTTCGACCTGGCGGATCGGGATGGGACGCGCGCCGCTCTGGAGTCGGAGCTGAAATCGCAGGGCCCGTTCTGGGGCGTAGTCTGCAATGCCGGTGTCACCGCCGACAACACTTTCGCAGCCCTCTCAGGCGAGGATTGGGACAAGGTGCTGGATACCAACCTGGGCGGTTTCTATAACGTGATGCACCCGCTGCTGATGCCGCTGGTGCGCCTCAGGGACGGCGGACGCATCGTCACCATCGCGTCGGTGTCCGGCATCATGGGCAATCGCGGCCAGGTGAACTACAGCGCCGCCAAGGCGGGGCTCATCGGCGCCAGCAAGGCGCTGGCGATGGAACTCGCGTCGCGCCGTATCACCGTGAACTGCGTGGCGCCGGGCTTGATCGAGACGGACATGACCGGCGAGCATCTGCCGCTGGAGGAGATCCTGAAGCAGATCCCGCTGGGCCGCGCCGGCAAGCCGGAAGAAGTGGCGGCGCTGGTGGCTTATCTCTTCTCCGAGCCGGCTGCCTACGTCACGCGCCAGGTGCTCAGCATCAACGGCGGGATGCTTTAGACTTTATCTATAGGCGTATTGCCGCCGCTGAACTGCGCCTTGGCCTGGGCCATGCGGTAGCGGTGCTCCGCGTAGAATGCCCGCCAGCGGCTAACCGCGCTCACCGCGTAGATCACCCGGAACAAGTACAGCCTTAGCCGCACCTTCCAGGAATCGAACAGGTCGCCGGCCAGCATGGAGATCACGCCCTGCTCGACCTGCCAGTCGTTGCGCGGGTTCTGGAACAGGTGACGCATCACCGGCGAGTTGAAACGATAGATGAAGAAGGCGAAGCGTCGCATGCCAGCGCGCATGCGCCGTTCCAGCTTGCGCTGCAGGCCGCGCTCCCGCTCCGGATGGTCGAGCGCCTCCTGCACCAGGGCCGCGGTCTGCTCGGCGCCGCTGGTCGCGAGGTACACGCCGGAGGAGAACACCGGGTCCAGGAACACGAAGGCATCCCCCACCAGCATCCAGCCCGGGCCGCCGATCTTGGTGGCGTCGTAGGAATAGTTGCCGGTGATGCGTACCTCGTCGTCTATCAACTTGGCCTTGGTCATGCGCGCCCATAGCGCACTGTTCTGCTGCAGCGTCTCGAACAGGAACTCCTTGGTGCGCCCGCGGCGCTGCTTCAGGTAGTCCGGCCGGCATACCGCCCCCACGCTCATCACGTCGTCGGGCAGCGGGATCATCCACATCCAGCCGTATTCGAAGTTGTAGATGCTGATGTTGCCCTTGTCGCTGCCGGGGCGGAACTCCGCGTCGCGGAAGTGGCCGAAGATGGCGGCGCTCTGGTGCCTGGGGTTCTTCTTGCGTATGTGCAGCTTGCTGGCCATGAAGGCGTCGCGGCCGCTGGCGTCCAGCAGGTAACGGGCCTGCACCCGATAGCTCTTGCCGTCGTCGCTCTTCACCTCCGCGAGCGTGTCGCGCGGTCCGCGCTGTTCCACCGCGATCACCTCGGCACCCTCACGCCCGTCCGCGCCGCATTCGCGGGCGTGGTCGAACAACATCTTGTCGAAGTCCTGGCGCCATACCTGGTAGGCGTTGGGCGGACTGTCGCCCAGGGCGCGGGCGAAGAGATAAGTGTTGTAACCGCGCTCGTTGCGCGCCTCGAAGTCGGCGCCGGGCTTGAACACGCCCATGGCCTTGATCTTGTCCATGACGCCGAGCCGCTCGTAGATCGGCATGTTCATGGGCAGCAGCGACTCGCCGATATGGAAGCGCGGGTGATGTGCCTTCTCCAGCTGGATCACCTTACGGCCGGCGCGCGCCAGGAGCGCCGCGGCGGTGCTGCCGCCCGGACCGCCACCGATCACCAATACATCGCACTGCTCGGTCTGGGACGTGGACTCACCCATGGCTTGGCTCCGCGAGCGTGCCGTACACAGCCGCCCGTCGCTGACGTTTCTTGTGGAATCGACCGGAAATCCCCGTCAGTCAGGCTAAAGCAGCGACATGACGCTTGCAAGCCGACGCGCGACTGCATCTCAGCAGCGAGGCAATTGGGGTATCCTATAAACAGGGGATTACAAGGTCTTGCGTGAATCGCGATGAGCAAGCGAAGGGTATTGGTCGTCCACTATTCCTCTCCCAGCGGGCAACTGAGCGACGTCATCCGTAACTTCAGCGCGCCCCTGGCGGAATCCGGCGACATCGAATTGCACGAGTTGGTGTTGCGCCCGCGCATGCCTTACCCGTTCCCGTGGCCGATCCTGCGTTTCTTCGATACCTTCCCCGAGACCATCTACCTGGATCCGCCGGAGCTGGAGCCCTTCGGTCCCGGCGCCGGCCTGCGCTATGACCTGGTGATTCTGGGCTATCAGGTGTGGTTCCTCTCCCCCTCGGGCCCCACCGCTGCCTTCCTCAAGAGCCCGGAAGCCAAGGCACTACTGAAAGACACGCCGGTGGTGACGGTGATCGCCTGCCGTGACATGTGGCTCATGGCCCAGGAGCGCGTGAAGGAATTACTGGCTGCAGCTAGCGCCCGGTTGATCGGCAATGTGGTGTTAGTCGATGAAGCCGGCAGCGTCGGCAGCTTCCTGGCCACGCCCCTGTGGATGATGACCGGCAACCGCGGGCCCATGCTGGGGGGTCTCATCCCCCGTGCCGGTGTGAAACCGGAACAGATAGAAGGTAGCCGTCGCTTCGGCGAGCGCATCGCCCAGGTGCTGGGACGGAGCGATGCCCTCGACGCCGCCCTGCTGCAGGGCATGGGCGCGGTGCATGTGAATACCCGCCTCATCGCCACCGAGAAAGCCGCGCGCCGCAGTTTCCTGGCCTGGGGTGCGCTGCTGCGCAAACTGGGCAGGCAGGGTGCCCTGGCGCGACAACCGGTGGTGGCCTTCTATATAGTGTTCCTCATAGCGTTGCTCATCGCCGTGCTCCCCTTGAGCGCCCTGCTCAAGACCCTCACCGCCCCCTTGCTGCGCAGGCGCATCGCCGCACAGCAGGCCTATTTCAGCCAGCCTTCGGGCGAGTGACCACTTAGGGACCCCATGACCGGCAAGGCCTACATCACCGGACTCGCGGCGTTCCTGCCCAACGCGCCCATCGGCAACGACGAGATGGAGTCGGTGCTGGGAATGATCAGCGGCAAGCCTTCGCGGGCCCGGCGCATCATCCTGCGCTCCAACGGCATCAAGACCCGCCACTATGCCATGCAGCCCAACACCGGGCGCATCACCCACACCAACGCCGAGCTCGCCGCCGAAGCCGTGCGCAAGCTGGCCAACGGCCGCTTCAAGCTGGACCAAATAGACCTCTTGGCCTGCGGCACCACCTTCGCCGACCAGATGGTGCCGAGCCACACCAACATGGTGCACGGCGAGCTCGGCATCCCGCCTTGCGAGAACGTCTCGACCTCCGGTGTGTGCATCAGCAGCACCGCGGCGCTCAAGTACGCCATGCTGGGCGTAAGGAGCGGCGAGTTCCAGCACGCCGTGAGCGCGGGCTCGGAGAATCCCTCCTCAGTGATGCACGCCCGCTACTTCCAGCCGGAGAGCGACGCGCAGATCGCGGCCCTGGAAGGCGATGGCATCGTGGCCTTCGAGAAAGACTTCATCCGCTGGATGCTCTCCGATGGTGCCGGTGCCGCGCTGGTACAACCCGAGCCTTCCGATCACGACCTGTCGCTGCGCCTGGACTGGATCGTGAGCCGTACCTACGCCAACGAGCAGCCTGCCTGCATGTACGGCGGCGCCGAGAAGCTCGCCGACGGGAGCCTCAAGAGCTGGCATGCCTTCGAGCCGCGCGAGTGGATGGACCGGTCCATCCTCACGCTCAAGCAGGACGTGAAGCAGTTGAACGAGCACGTCATGCCCTACACGGTGCAACGCCCGCTGCAGGAGATCCCGCAGCTCAAGGCACTCGACCCCGCCAGCATCACCTGGTTCGTGCCGCACTATTCCTCGCATTACTTCCGCGACAAGGTGTACGAGCACATGCTGAAGGCGGGCTTCGATATCCCGCAGGAGCGTTGGTTCACCAACCTCTACGTCAAGGGCAACACCGGCGCCGCTTCCCTGTACATCATCCTCGAAGAGCTGTTCCATTCCGGCAAGCTCAAGCCCGGTGACAAAGTGTTGTGCTACGTTCCCGAGAGCGGCCGCTTCAGCACCGCCTGGATCCACCTCACCGCCTGCGGCCCCGGCCAGGCCTGACATGAAGAAGGGCGAGGTCCCGCAGCAGAACGCCAAGGCCTTCATGGGCCACAGCAAGCTCTTGTACGCCGTGGACGAGCAGGGCCGCTATACCCCGGCCCCCTGCAACGGCTGGGAAGCGGAAGAGATCGTGCTGGACCAGGCCATCGCCGAGTACGTGCGCCAGGCAGAGGATGCCTGGCAGCGCGCCAAGGCCGGCAGTGCCTCGACGCTGGAATACCACATGTTCAAGCAGCGCATGGACGTGGTGCTGTTGGCCCAGAGCACCGGCTTCTTCAAGTGGACGGTGCGCCGCGATCTCAAGCCCGGCGCCTTCACCCGCCTCTCGCAAGCCCGGCGTGAACGCTACAGCGACGCACTCGGGATGACCCCGACGCAACTCGACTTGCTGCCGGAGCAGCCTTGAACGCCGCCACCGCGACGCTAGTGCCCTTCGACCATCAGCAGAGCGCGCACTGCGAGAGCGGCGTGATCTCCGGGCTGTTGCGCCACAACGGCCTCGCCATCTCCGAACCCATGGCCTTCGGCATCTCGGGGGCGCTGTGCTACGCCTACGTGCCTTTCCTGAAGTTCGGCGGCCTGCCGCTGTTCGCCTACCGCATGCCGCCCGGCCACATCATCCGCGGCCTCACCCGGCGCCTGGGCGTGAAGATGCACATGCAGACCTTCCGCCAGCCCGCCGAGGGCACGCGGGTGCTGGACCGGCATCTCGATCAGGGCCGTGCCGTCGGCGTGCAGACCTCCGCTTACTGGCTGAGTTATTTCCCGCCGGACATGCGTTTCCACTTCAACGCCCACAACCTGGTGGTGTACGGCAAGCGCGGTGACCAGTACCTCATCAGCGATCCGGTCATCGACATCCTGGTGGAATGCGAGGCCGAAGCGCTGCAGAAGGCGCGCTTCACCCGCGGCGTGCTGGCGCCCAAGGGCCTGCTGTATTACCCGGAGCGCATGCCCGCGGCGCCGGACCTGAAGAGCGCCGTGCGCAAGGGCATCCGCTACACCACCGGCATGATGCTGTACACGCCGCTGCCCATCGCCGGCACCCGCGGCATCCGCTTCGTTTCGCGCAAGCTGCGCAAGCTGGACCCGCGCCGCGAGGACCACAACAAGCTGCTCTTGGGCCATATGGTGCGCATGCAGGAGGAGATCGGCACCGGCGGCGCCGGTTTCCGCTTCCTGTACGCCTCTTTCCTGCAGGAAGCGGCGGCGCTATTGGAGAAACCGAAGCTGCTGGAGTTCGCCGCCCGGCTCACGGACGTGGGTGACGAGTGGCGGCGCTTCGCGCTGCACGCCGCCAAGATGTGCAAGGGCCGCATGGACATGGACTACGGGATGCTGGCGGACCAGCTCATGGATTGCGCCGGGCGTGAAGAAGCCCTGTACCGCGAGTTACGCGCCGAAGTGAAATAGGTCCCAGCCCCGCACTTCGTCCCCTTCCGTCAACGATACCAGCCCTCCCTGCTGCAGGCGCTGCGTAAGCCAGGCGCCGCTCCAGCTGTCGTGGAAAGGCCCGTCCGGAAGGGACGGTGATATGGCAGCGCCTTCGCGCCGCGCTGTCTCCAGTGCTGTCGCGTACTGCGTGGGATCCGCGAGATGCTGCAACCCGAAGCTGCGTCCGGCGCCCGCGTCTTTCTCCAGCAACAGCCAATGGCTGCCTTCCGCCACCGCCGTCCCGGCGGGCAGGCCCTGGCGGCGGCGATGCTCCAGCAGGGGCAGCGTGGCTTCTTCCACCACGCCCACCAGCGCCTGACGCACCACGTCCAGTTCCAGGTCCAGCCATGCCGCGGTCAGCGCCGCCGGCAGGCTCGCGCCGCGCCGGGAGATGAACAGGTTCTGCCCGGTGAGCCCAAGGTTCTTCGCGACGTAATAACCCGCACTGTTACCCAGCGTGTTGATGAAGTTGAAAGGCGTGGGCAGTTCCCGCTCCCGCAGCAGCTGCTCCTGGCTCTGGATGATGCTGGTCATGGTGCCGAGGCCGGAGCCGAGATAGAGACCGCAGTCCGGCGCAAGCGTGTGGCCCGCGGCGCAGCGCCCTGACCCCAACAGCGCCAGTTCGATGAAGCGATCCACGCGCCGGAAATGTTCACGGCACACCTGTTTCAACTCCGTCGCCAGCGGCGGCAGGGGCGCGCCGTCCTGCAGTGGGTGGAATACTTCGGCTACCGAGGTCACGCGGGTCATGCGCGCTTCTCCAGCACCAGCACCGCGTTGTTACCGCCGAAACCGAAGTGGTTGAGCAGATAGTGCCCCGCCAGCGCAGGCACCGGGCGCGTGAGCGGCGCCAACCCCAACTCCGGATCTGGCGCACCGAAGCCCGCCCAGGCCGGCAACAGGCCGCGCTGCAGAGCGGACGCATACAGGATCAGTTCCACCACACCGCAGGCACCCAGGGTGTGGCCGATATGGGGCTTCAGCACCGACAGCGGGGGAAGCTTCGCGAACAATTTACGCAGGCCGGCCGCCTCCGCCAGATCACTGCTGGGAGAAGCGGTGCCGTGGGCCTTGATGCCACGCACTTGGGCGGCTTCGAGGCCGGCGCGACGCAGGGCTTGCTGCGATACCGCCAACACCGACTCGCCGTCGGGATTGGCGGTGGTGATGCTGTGGGTGTCGCAGTTGTCGGCGCCGCCGTGCAGGCACAGCGCGTCCGCGCCGGGCTCCGCTGCCAGTAGCACCGCGCCGATGGCCTCTCCCAGCACGATGCCTTCACGCTCCGCCTCGAAAGGACGGGCCCGCTGCGCCAGGAGCTGCAGGCCTGCGAAGCCGGCAAGGGTGGTGCGGTTGGCGAGCTCGGCACCGATCACCAGCGCGTGGCGATGGCGGCCTGATTCCAGTGCCCGCATCGCACCCAAGAGAGCGTTGGCGGAGGAGGTGCAGGCGGTGTTGTAGCTGAAGACTTCCCCGGCGGAACCGAGGGCGCGGCGCGCCAGATCCGCGAGTCCGCCGTAACCGCAGTGAGGCATGGGATAGGCTGCCGGGGAACCCGCGGCCAGAGCCGCGGCGTAGTCACTCTCGGAACGGCCCACGGAGAAACAGGAGGAGCCCACGTACACCGGCAGCGCGCGGAGCTCGGCTGCAGAGAGCCGCGCATCGGCCGCGGCTGCTTGCACCACTGCCGGCAACAATCGCGCGAAGCGCTGCGGATCGAACAAGTCCGCTCCGTCGGGGATGCGGAAGTAGCCGGCCTGCACCGGCTCGGCAAGGCCTTGCAGCGTGAGCGGCATAGGCGCAC
Source organism: Gammaproteobacteria bacterium (assembly GCA_036271575.1). Lineage (GTDB taxonomy): Bacteria > Pseudomonadota > Gammaproteobacteria > Natronospirales > REEB76 > DASUBN01. Next base: position 9,094 of record DATBAJ010000068.1, on the reverse strand, counting down.
CGCCGGCCGCCAGCAAGGCCTCGACGCAGCTCTGCGCATCCAGACCCAGCGCCGAGTTCAAGCCGACTCCGCGGATGGCGACGCCGGGCATGGACCTCAATCCGCGAGGATGAAATCGGCGAGGGTGTTGACGGACTTGAGGGCCATGCGAGTCGCACGGCCGCCGTCGATGCGCTTGCCGTAGTGCTTCTTCACGGCCAACGCGATCTGCAGCGCATCCAGGGAATCCAGCTCCAGGCGACCGCTGCTGCCGATGAGGATGTCGTCGTCGGCTATCTGGTCCGGCTGCACGTGGTTCTTCTGGCACTCCCGCACGATGAGTTCCTTGAGTTCAAGTTTGAGCGCATCACGATCCACGGCTTATCTCTGGTTGCGCAGGCGGATGCGCAGCGCGGCGACGCCCAGGCACACCGCGCCGAACAGCGCGAGCTTGGCCGCCCAGGGCAGCACCATGGCGAGATCACCCTGGCGGAGGAACACGTCCAGATACCCCTCCAGCCCCCAGGCCATGGGCGAGTAGAGACTGATGGCCTGCATGGCCGCGGGCATCACGAAGCGCGGCACCATGATGCCGCCGATCGCGGCCATCAGGAGGTTGGCGACGCCGGTGAAGATGGTGGCCTGTTCCGCCGTAGACACCAGGTTCGCTATCAGCAGCGCGTAACTCACCGCGGCGAAGCTCCCCGCCAGCGCCATCAGTGTGAGTGCCGCCGGCGCGTCGCCGAGTTGCAGGCGCTCGCCGCCCAGAAGAGGCACCAGCCACATGCCGACCGCCAGCATCAGCACCACCTGCAGCAGCGTGATGCCCACGTAGGGCAGGAGCTTGCCCAGCAGCAGCTGGCCCGCACCGACGCCCATGCTGCGCAGACGCGCATAGGTGCCTTGGCTCCGCTCCTGCACCCAGGTGGTGGAGAGCGGGATGCTGATGAAGAACATGGCGAACATGAGCCAGGCAGGCACGCTCTGCTGCACCGAGGAAGGCCGCGCGCCGGCACTGTAGAGCGACTCGGCGTGCAGCAAGCGGGCACCGGCGTCCACATCGGGCATGGACACCGACAGCGCGGCGAGGCGTTTCTGCAGATCGAGTTGCGCGAGGAAGCCCTGCAAGCGGGCGCGGAACAACTCGAACAACGCAGGCTCGACGCCGGGCCCGGCCTGCATCTGCATGGCCAAGGGCGCATCGCCGCCGAGCGATCTGCCGAAGCCCGGCGGGAAATGGACCAGGAACTGGACCTTGTCGTGCTGCACGGCCGCACGCAGTTCCGGCAACGGCGCTTGCGCAGGCTCGGCTTTGAACTCCTTGGAAGCGGCGAGGGCGGCGGTGAGCGCGGTGCTCTCGGCGCTGTGATCCTCGTCCACCAGGTAATAGCTGAGGCTCACGCCCCGGTCTTCGGCGAAGCGGTCCTGCAGGGCCAGCGACATCACCAGGATGAAGGCGGCCGGCATCACGAACAGCAGCAGCAGGGCATGCCAGTCCCGCAGCAACAGCAGGATCTCTTTGCGGATGAGGGCGAGGGTAACCATATCGAAACCTAATCCCTCAGGCGCCGGCCGGTGAGATGCAGGAACACTTCTTCCAGATTGCGCTGGCCGGGATGGGCGCGCAGCAGTTCATCGAGGCTGCCCTGGGCCAAGAGCCGCCCTTCGTCCAGTACGCCGATGTGGTCGCAGAGCTGCTGCACCTCATCCATGTAGTGGGAGGTGTAGATCACGGTCGCCCCCTCGGCGTTCAGGCGTTTGATGGCAGCCAGGATGAACTGGCGCGACTGCGGGTCTATCCCTACGGTGGGCTCGTCCAGCAGCAGCAGGCGCGGGTGGTTGAGCAGGCCGATAGCCAGGTTGAGGCGGCGCTTGAGGCCGCCGGAGAGATGCTCGGCCCGCGTGCCGGAGAAGGATTCGAGGCCCGCCACCGCAGAGACCTCCCCGATGCGCGCCGCGAGCCCGGCGCCGGCCAAGGACAAGGCGCCGCCGAAGAAGCGCAGGTTCTCCGCGACTGAGAGGCGCGGATAGAAGGCGTAATCCTGGGGCACCAGCGCACTGAAAGCCTGTACCGCGCGCACACGATCCGGCAGCGCTTCGCCACCGACCCTGAGCGTGCCGATGCCGGGCCGCAGCAGACCGGTGAGGATCGAGATCAGGGTGGTCTTGCCGGAGCCGTTGGGACCGAGCAGACCGAACAGGCTTCCGGCCCTGACCTCGAGCGACAACTCGTGCAGCGCATCCCGCTCCGCGCCCGGATAGCGGAAGCTGAGGCCCCGGACCTCGATCACGCCGCGCTCCCTCTCATGTGCTCCCCGGATGCTTGCAGGATGGGCTGGACTTGAACCAATTTAGCACGACCGCCGACATGTTATGGTTCGCGTGGACGACGGCCGGATGCAGCGCTTGACCCACGACACGCATATCCTGCTCAGCGAGATGGACCCCGGCCGCCACGCTGCGCGGGAACGTGGATTGCTGCCGCGTCTCGCCGCGCAGGAGCAGGCGCGCTACCGCGCCTTCGGCGCTGAGGTACGCCGGCGCTCCTGGCTGGCGGGGCGGGAACTCCTGTGCACGGCGGTGATGCGTGCGGTGGGAGAGGTGGATGCCGCCGCCTTGCTCACGGAAGACAGCGGCGGCGTGCGTTATAGCAAAGGCGGCTTGCATCTCAACCTCAGCCACAGCGGCGACTGGTTCGCGGCCGCTTGCACCACCTCGCCGGTAGGCATCGATATAGAGCAAGTCCGCCCGCGTGCCGTGACCACGCAGGCGGCACGGGTGTTCTGCGTTCGCGAGGCAGCGGCCCTGGAAAAGGACACCGATCCACTGACCGGTTTCTATCGCCTGTGGACCCTGAAGGAAGCGGCCTGCAAGGCAGCGGGCCTCACGGTGTGGGATTCGCTGCAGCATGTATGTTTCGATCTCGAAGCAGGCCGCTGCCATCTCACGCCGCCCTTCCCGGTCGGCGATTGGCACTTCATCCAAGGCAGTTTCGCGCCGTCCTGGCAGCTGGCGCTGGCCTTGCGCGGTGCCGCACCGCGCATCGGCTGCTGGCGGCGTAACGGCGCCGAGTGGGATAGCGTCCAGCTATCGGACACGGCCTATCTCACCGCCGGCGAAGCCGAGCCCTTATGATGTATTCATGATCGAGGTCCCCTCTTCCCGCCGTATGCTGTTCCTGGAACTGCGCCGCCACGAGCCGCGCATCGCGCTCGCCTACACCTTATTGATACTGGCCGGGTGGCTCTGGTTCGACTCGCCGCTGCTGTGGCCGGGACTCGTGGCCTTGCTGCTCTGGGCCGTCGCCGTGGACGGCGTGATGCGCCCCGGCTCCGGCCTCTTCATAGAGACCGTGAAGCACGGGCCGCGAGGCAGCGACGCGGTGGCTCTCACCTTCGACGACGGTCCCGACCCCGAGGTGACGCCGGCGCTGCTGGACGAACTCAAGCGCCAGGGCGCGCAGGCCACGTTCTTCGTGGTCGGCGCGGCACTCGCGGCACAGCCGGAGCTGGCACGGCGCATGGTCGCCGAAGGCCACGTGGTGGCGAACCACTCCTGGCAACACTCCTATATGCAGAGCTTCCGTCTGCACCGTTGGCAGACCGATGAGCTGATCCGGGCCGAGCGCGCCATCGAGACCGCGATCGGCCAGCCCTCGACCCGGCTGTACCGCGCGCCGGTAGGCATCAAGACCGGCGACCTGGCGCGCGCCGCCGACGATCTGGGGCTGAGGGTAGTGGCCTGGTCGGTGCATAGCCGCGACACACTGGACCCGGATCCGCAGGCCGTGGCCCGGCGGGTCCTGAAGCGGGTCCAAGGCGGCGACATCGTGCTGCTGCACGACGGCGGCCGGAAGCAGTGTGTGGAGGCGGTGCGGTTGATACTCGCGGGTCTGCGCGAGAGAGGCCTGAAATGCGTCACGCTGACCGAATTGCTGGGTCCGACCCCGGGCGCCGCGCCCTGACCCTTGCCAGACCGGCTGGAAGCAGTAACATAGCGTAACAGTCGCCGAAACGAGCCATTTCGGAGACGAATACGGGGACGCCGGCTTTCGGCACGCACATAAATAGAGAGAGCGCATGCTCCCACAAGATGTATTCAAGACCCTCAAGGACACGCTGGTCGAGCAGTTCGACATCGATCCGGCCAAGATCACTCCGGAGGCGCGCCTCTATGAGGACCTGGACCTGGACAGCATCGATGCCGTGGACATGATCATCAAGCTCCAGGAGATCACGGGCCGCAAGGTCAGTCCCGAGGATTTCAAGAGCGTGCGTACCGTGGCCGACGTGCAGCAGGTGATCGAGAAGCTGCTGGCCACACCGGCGTCCTGAGCGCCCTCTGCCGACTCACGCCCTCCTTCCCCCGGTCATGGTCCACCTCTCCACCGCTACGGTGCCCTGCCCATGACGCGCCGCGTCGTGGTCACCGGCTTCGGCGGGCTGACCGCCCTCGGCCATGACTGGCAGAGCATCGCCGCCGCCCTGCGCGGCAACCGTTCCGGCGTGGTCCGCATGCAGGAGTGGGAGAAGCTCGACGACCTCGGCAGCAAACTGGCGGCACCGGTCGCGCTCTACAAGCTTCCCCCGCAATACGACCGCAAAGTGCTGCGCAGCATGGCGCCGGTGGCGGTGATGTCCACCCGCGCCAGCGAACTGGCGCTGGAGGATGCGGGCCTCATCGGCGACCCCATCCTCAAGTCCGGCATGACCGGCATCGCCTACGGCGCCTGCGCCGGCGGCGCCGAAGCCACCATGGCCTTCGGCCGCATGGGCGAGCACAGGAGCCTGCGTGGGCTCACCTCCAACACCTACGTGCAGATGATGAGCCACACCGGCGCCGTGAACATCGGCCTGTTCTTCGGCATCACCGGCCGGGTGATCCCGTCCACCAGCGCCTGTACCTCGGGAAGCCAGGGCATCGGCTTCGCCTACGAGACCATCAAGCACGGGCAGCAGACGGTGATGATCGCCGGCGGCGCCGAAGAACTCAGCATGGGCCCCACCGCGGTGTTCGACACCCTGTTCGCCGCCAGCCGCCGCAACGATGCACCCAACACGGCACCCAGGCCCTTCGACAAGCACCGCGACGGCCTGGTGATCGGCGAGGGCGCAGCCACGCTGATCCTCGAAGACCTGGAGCATGCGAAAGCACGCGGCGCGCGCATCCACGCCGAGGTGATGGGCTTCGGCACCAACAGCGACGGCGCGCACATCACCCAACCGCAGATGGAGACCATGGCGCGGGTGATGGAACTGGCGCTGGAAGACTCAGAGCTGCCGGCTTCCGTGATCGGCTACGTGAATGCCCACGGCACCGCCACCGATCGCGGCGACGTGGCGGAGTCCATCGCCACCCAGAAGGTGTTCGGTAACAAGATCCCCTTCAGCTCCCTCAAGGGGCACTTCGGCCACACCCTGGGAGCCTGCGGCTCTCTGGAAGCTTGGCTGAGTATCGAGATGATGCGCGACGGCTGGTTCGCACCGACCCTCAACCTGGATGAAGTGGACCCCGCCTGCGCGGAGCTCGACTACATCACGGGCGGGGTACGCACACTCCAGACCGAACACATCATCAGCAATAACTTCGCGTTTGGCGGGATAAACACCGCCCTGATCTTTAAGCGCTGGCCCTAATTCCACTTTGCAAGGAATGCTCATGAAAAAGCTACTGCTCTGCCTGATCCTCGTGCTGCTCCAGGGCTGCGCGACCATCGCCGGCAGCGACACGCAACACGTCACCATCACCAGCGTGCCGCCTGGGGCGGACGTGAAGATCGTGGATGAAGACGGGACGGTCACCTTCCAGGGCCAGACCCCAGCGGACGTGAGCCTACCCAAGAGTACCGGCCACTTCTTCGGCGGCAAGACCTATACCGTGAGCGTCTCGAAGGACGGTTTCGCGAGCCAGAGCATCGAGATCACCCACCACGTCAACGGCTTGTACAAGTTCGGCAACATATTCCCGGCGGGCCCCATCGGCTATTTCGCGGTGGACCCCTTCCATGGCGGCATGTACGACCTGAACCCCGTGTCCATCGACATCAGCCTTGAGGCCGAGCCGAAGCCCGCCAGCCCCTGAGCTCCAGGTCGCGGCGGCCTTGCTGCTAGAATGGGTCGCTTCTGGACCCCCTTCTGACCTATGCAAAAGCCCGCCGACGAGAACAGCACCGACTTCGGTTACCAGCGCGTCGGCGTCGCCGAGAAGGCGGAGCGCGTGCGCCAGGTATTCGCATCCGTGGCGGGCAACTATGACCTGATGAACGACCTGATGTCGCTCGGCGTGCATCGTCTGTGGAAGCGCTTCACCCTGGGCCAGACCGGACTCAAAATCGGTCAGCAGGCGCTGGACGTGGCGGGCGGCAGCGGCGACCTCGCCCGCGGCATGGCGAAACAGGTGGGCGAGACCGGCAAGGTCTGGCTCACGGACATCAACCCGGCGATGCTGGAACAAGGTCGTGCCAAGCTCGTGGATGCCGGTGAATCCGCCAACGTGCAGTATGCCCTCGCCGATGCCGAGGACCTGCCCTTCGATTCCGATTCGTTCCACTGCGTCACCATCGGCTTCGGCCTGCGCAACGTCACCCGCAAGCAGAAAGCGCTGGAGAGCATGTTCCGGGTGCTGAAGCCCGGCGGGCGCCTGCTGGTGCTGGAGTTCTCCCATCCCACCGCCCCCGGTCTGAAGCCTTTATATGACAGCTACTCCTTCAAAGTGCTGCCCTGGCTCGGCAAGGTGGTGGCGAAGGATGAAGCCAGCTACCGCTACCTCGCGGAATCCATACGCATGCATCCCGATCAGGAGACCCTGAAGGGCATGATGCAGACAGCGGGCTTCGCGCGCTGCGACTACTTCAACCTCTCGGGCGGCATCGTGGCCCTGCATCGGGGCTACAAACTGTGAGCGCGCTGCCCTTCGCGGGATTGATCGCTGCAGGCGTGGAGGGTGCCTTGGAGGCTTCGCTCAAAGGCTCGAGCGCGGCCCGCGCCGACTTGAAGCGCCTGGACGGCAAGGTGATCCGCCTGGAACTCATCGGCCTGCCCCTGGTGCTGCACTTCCTGCCGGAAGACGGCCGGCTCACGGTGGCGGCGGATTACCACGACGACGCGGACATCACGGTGCGTGCGCCGGCGGCCTCGCTCATGGCCGCGGCCCTGAAGCGCGACAGTGAAGCGGTGCCGCGCGGCATGCAGGTGAGCGGCGACGCCGAGACGGCCCAGGTGTTCTCGCGGCTGCTGAAGAACGCAGACTTGGATTGGGAAGAACTGCTGGCACAACGGGTCGGCGATGTGGCCGCTCGACATATCGGCAATGCCGTGCGTGGCTTCGCCCGTTGGAGCCGGGATTCCGGCACGCGCCTGGGGCAAGACGTGGCCGACTACCTGCACTATGAATCCCACGACTTGCCTCCACGCCACGAGGTGCAGGGTTTCCTTTCCGACGTGGACCGGCTGCGGGACGACGCAGAACGTTTGAGCGCCCGCTTCAGACGCGTCGAATCGCGGATCAAGCCGTGATCACGCCGCGTCAGGCCTGGCGCCTGTGGCGGGTGAACTGGGTGCTGATGCGCCACGGCCTGGGTGAGATCGTGCTGGCCACGCATCTGTTCCGCCCGGTGCGCTTCATCGTCTACTTCAACCCCTTCTATTGGACCCGGGACAAATCCGTAGGCCGCGGCGAGCGCATCCGCTTGTCGCTGGAAGAGCTGGGACCCGTGTTCGTGAAGTTCGGCCAGGTGCTCTCCACCCGCCGCGACCTCCTGCCCCTGGATATCGCCGACGAACTGGCCAAGTTGCAGGATCGGGTACCGCCCTTCCCGGGCGCGCAAGCCCGGACCATGGTGGAAGCGTCCCTCGGCAAACCGGTGACGGAACTCTTCTCCAGCTTCGATGAGACACCGTTGGCCTCCGCCTCCATCGCCCAGGTGCACGCCGCGACCCTGAAAGATGGCCGCGAGGTGGTGGTGAAGGTATTGCGCCCCGGCATCGAGCAGCGCATCCGCGCCGATCTCGACGTGCTGTATCTTGTGGCGGGCCTCGCGGAAGCCTACTGGCGCGACGGTCGGCGCCTGCGCCCGCTGGAAGTGGTGGAGGAATACGAGAAGACGGTACTGGACGAGCTGGACCTGGTGCGGGAAGGCGCCAACGCGGCGCAGCTCAAGCGCAATTTCCAGGGCTCGGAGTTACTGTATGTACCGGAGGTATTCTGGGACCTGACCCGCCGCGACGTGATGGTGATGGAACGCATCCGCGGCGTTCCGGTGAGCGACCTCAAGACCCTGCGCGCGAGCGGCACCGACATGCAGCGCCTGGCCGAGAACGGCGTGCAGATCTTCTTCACCCAGGTGTTCAAGCACAACTTCTTCCACGCCGACATGCACCCGGGCAATATCTTCGTGGACGTGAAAGACCCCCAGCATCCGGTCTACATGGCGGTGGATTTCGGCATCATCGGCACCTTGAGCGTCAGCGACCAGCATTACCTGGCCGAGAACTTCCTGGCCTTCTTCAAGCGCGACTACCAGCGCATCGCCGAGTTGCACGTGGAGTCCGGTTGGGTGCCCCCCGGCACCCGCGCCGACGAGTTCGAGATGGCCATCCGCAGTGTCTGCGAACCCATCTTCAACAGGCCCTTGAGCGAGATCTCCTTCGCCCAAGTGCTGCTGCGCCTGTTCCAGACCGCGCGGCGCTTCGACATGGAGATCCAGCCGCAACTGGTGCTGCTGCAGAAGACCCTGTTCAACATCGAGGGATTGGGCCGCCAGCTCTATCCGGAACTGGACCTGTGGCAGACCGCCAAGCCCTTCCTGGAGGATTGGACCCGGGAGCGCTATAGCCCGCGGGCTACTTTCAAACGCCTCAAGGCCGGCTTCCCGGTGGTCCGGGAATTCCTGCTGGAATCCCCGGGCCGGCTCAACCTGCTGCTCCGCCGCCTGGTGGACGAAGACCCGGCAGAGAAGCGCCTGGCAGAAGCGGTCTTGTATCGCGAGACCGCGGCGCTGGCCATCCGTCATCGCTACCGCGCGGCAGCGGGCGGTGCGCTGCTGTTGGGAGGCCTCGTGCTGGTCTGCTTCGGAGACTACGCGTCCTGGTCCGGCTGGGTGCTGTCGGCGGTGGGC
>DATBAJ010000067.1:0-37491 GCA_036271575.1 Gammaproteobacteria bacterium | reverse complement strand
CTTTCGAGAAGATGTGATATCGAGATTGCATTTGCAAATGCAAAGTGGAGACCTGATCGAAGTAATCGGACAAGAAATCTCTTTTGAGCCTCACACCGACTAGTTCTTACCAAAAACCCGGCCTCTCGGCCGGGTTCTTCGTTTCAGTAGCGGGGTGCTTATTCTTTTTCGGCCTCTTAATCGTCGTATACTTCCTCGAGATTCCGGTTCAGCCGCTGGCTCTCTTTTATGTCTTCGATGGCTCGCCAGGCCTGGGTGTTGCGGAGTGTGATTCGGCGATGGATTTATCGAAGTTCTTCGCCGCAAACTATCCCCTTGTCTGACAGACCGGATGGGAGGTACTGGAGTTATTGTGCCATTGGCAGGAGTCGGACGACCGCCAAACCCATTTGAGTTCCCAAATACAACCCCCTCCTCTGTCACAAAAGATTCATACATTAGGACCCCCATATTGTTAAGACGCTAATTCTGGGTTTGGTCTTGGATGCGGTTGCAACGAAGAGGTCTTGCCGCAGGGGGAGGGGCTAGTCATTTGCTCGGCGTGAGATCAGCATCCTGTCCATCGAGCGGAGATTCTTCGCAACTCTTGTGGGAGAGGATTAGGGTGTCAGCGATCACAAAAAAAAGAACCCGGCCTTAAGCCGGGTTCTTCGTGTTAGCGCTGCGGAGCCTTCATTCCTCTTCGGCCCCGTCCTCGTCGTAGACTTCTTTGAGGCCGCGCTTGAGTCTTTGGCTCTCTTTCATGTCTTCGATGGCTCGCCAGGCCTGGGTGTTACGGAGTGCGGGTTTGCCGGGTGCGGCTTTCGCCACGCCAGGTTTCCGGCCGGGGCGGCCTTCAGGGTGGTAATCGTCGTTATCATCGTGCTTGGAGAGGATGTCGTCGATGGCGGAGGACTTCGAGGCCTGCATAGCGTTCCTTCTGGACCGTGGGCTTGAACCGAGGCGGTAAAAAAACCGGCGACCGAAGTCGCCGGTTTCGTGGACTTTATACCCGTTCGCTTTTTTCTTGTAAACGTTTCTTAACAGTCCTGATTATGTCGTGCGCGCTGCTTCCGCCTTGTGATCCTTGGCGAAGAACGTATACATGGTTGGCACCACGAACAGGGTGAACAGGGTGCCGATGGTCATGCCGGCCGAGATCACGATGCCGATGTCGCGGCGGCTGGTGGCGCCGGCGCCAGAGGCGAAGACCAGCGGTATCACGCCCAGCACCATGGCGGCGGTGGTCATGAGGATGGGTCGCAGGCGCACCGCGGCCGCATGCTCGATGGCTTCGCGCACGCTCATGCCCTCGTGCTCCTGCATCTTGTTGGCGAAATCCACCATCAGGATGCCGTGCTTGCTGATGAGTCCGATCAGGGTCAGCAGGCCCACCTGCGTGTAGATGTTGATGGTGGCGGCACCCATGGCGATGGGGATGAGTGCACCGAAGAAGGCCAGCGGCACGCTCAGCATCACTACCAAGGGATCTCGCCAGCTCTCGAACTGGGCAGCCAATACCAGGAAGATGACGATGATCGCGAAGAACATGGTCACCAGCAGGGCATTACCTTCCTGCACGTATTGGCGGGTGTCCGCCGCGTAGTTCACGAAGAAGCCGGAGGGGAAGAACTCCTTGGCCTGCTTGTTGAGGAAATCCACCATCTGGCCCATGGTGCCCTGGCCGAAGCCGCTGATGGTGGCGGAGTTGAGCTGCTGGAACTGGTTGAGCTGGTCCGGTACCACGCTCGTCGTCACGTCGGCGATGGTGGACATGGGCACCATGCTGCCGCTCGCGGTCCGTACGTAGTATTGCTGCAACTGATCGCCGCTGCGGCGGTACTCATCCGCCACCTGCGGGATCACCTTGTAGCTGCGGCCTTCCAGGTTGAAGAAGTTGAGATAGCCGCCGCCCAGCATCACGCTCAAGGTATTGGCCGCGTCCTGCATGCTGATGCCGAGCTGCTGGGCCTTGTCATGGTCTATCTGCACGTTCAGCTGCGGGGTGGTGAACTTGAGGTCGGTATCGATGTAGTAGAACTGACCGCTCTTGCGCGCCGCATCCAGTATCTTCTGGGTGACGCCGTTGATGGTCTTGTAGTCATCGGTGGAGCTGACCACGAAGGACACGCCGCCCTGGCTCGCGCCGGGCAGGGCCGGGAAGTTCACCGAGAAGGCGTTGATCCCGGATATCTGGCTGAGCTTGCCCTGGATCTCCTTCTGTATCGGGATCTGACCGCGACTCCGGTCTTCCCAGGGCTTGAGCACGATGCCGCCGAGGAAGTTGTTCACCGAGCCTAAGCCGTTGATCAGGAAGTAGGCATCGCCCTCGGGGATGCCCTTGAAGATGCCGTTCACCTGGTCAGCGTAGCGCTCCATCACGTCGTGAGTGACGTCTTTCTCGCCGAAGCCGGTGACGAACACGAAGCCCTGGTCCTCGATCGGCGCCAGTTCCTTGCCGGAGATCGTATAGAACAGGCCGCACATCAGGATTATGACGATCGCCACGAACACCGTCACCGGCCGCCACTGCAGCACGTCGTGCAGCAGGTGCTCGTATCTCTGCTTCAGGCGCTCGAAGATGTCGTTGAGCTGCTTCTCGAGCTTGCCGACATTGCCCACCGGCTGCAGGAACTTGGAGCACATCATGGGCGAGAGGGTGAGCGCGATGATGCCGGAGATCACCACCGCACCCGCCAGGGTGAAGGCGAACTCGCGGAACAGGTTGCCGGTAACGCCGGACAGGAATCCGATGGGGGCATAGACCGCCGCCAGGGTCAGGGTCATGGCGATGACCGGGGTCGCGATCTCCCTGGCGGATATCAATGCTGCTTCAAATGGCGTCTTGCCCTCTTCGATGTGACGGTGGGTGTTCTCCACCACCACGATGGCATCGTCCACCACCAGGCCGATGGCCAGCACCATGGCCAGCAGGGTCAGCAGGTTCAGGGAGTACCCCAGCAGCAGCATCAGGAAGGTGACGCCCACCAGCGACAGGGGGATGGTGATGACTGGGATGAACACCGGTCGCACCGCGCCCAGGAACAGGAAGATGACCAGCACCACGATCAGCGCCGCCTCCACGATGGTCTTGATGACCTCGTAGATGGAACTGCTGATGAACTTGGTGGCGTCATAGGCGATGCTGAGCTTCAAGGCCGGCGGCAGCGAGCCCTGCACCTCGCCCAGGGCCTTGCGCACCAGCTTCACCACCTGCAGCGGGTTCGCGTCAGGGGTGGGATTGATGGCCATGTATACGGCGGTGATGCCGTTGAAGCTCGCCGATGAGTCGTAGCTCTCGGAACCCAGTTCTACGTTGGCCACGTCTTTGATGCGCACCAGGGCATCGCCATTCTTGCGCAGCACGATGTCGCCGAAACCCGCGGCGTCGTGCAGATCGGTATTGGCGGTGATATTGACGTTGACGGTGCTGCCCTTGGTGCTGCCCGGCGCCGAGAGATAGTTGTTGGCGAGCAGGGCAGTGGAGACGTCGCTGGCGGTGACGCCGAGCGCAGCCATGCGCTTGGGATCGAGCCAGATGCGCATGGCGAAGGGCTGGCCGCCGAGGACCTGGGCATTGGCTACGCCGTCGAGGGTCTGCACCTTGGGTTGTATCACCCGGGTCAGGTAATCGGTGACCTGGCCCTGGGTCATCTCCTTGGAATAGAAGGAGACGTACATGATGGCGGCGCCGCGCACGTCGTTGGCCTGGATCACCGGTGCTTGGGCGGCGGCGGGCAGTATGTTCTTCACCGTGTCCACGTCGCTCATGATGTCCACGAGCGCCTTATGCGGGTCGTAGTTGAGCTTGAGATTGATGGTGATGGTGCTGACGCTTTGCTGGCTGGACGAGGTGACGTAGTCGATGCCCTCGGCGCTCGCCACCGCCTGCTGGATCGGTGTGGTGATGAAGCCCTGGATCACATCGGCACTGGCGCCCGGATAGGCGGTGCTGATGCTGATCTGGCTGTTCGAGAGTTTCGGGAACTGGCGCAGTTCCAGGGAGTCGATGGATTTCAGGCCTAGCAGCAGGATGACCAGGCTGATGACGGTGGCGAGGACCGGCCGCTTGATGAAGAGATCGGTGAATTTCATTTCTGGCCACCCGCCGCCGGCGCCTGGTCCGGAGTCACGGAGTTATCGATGGTGATCACGCTGCCGCTATGCAGTTTCTGCATCCCGGAGGTGACCACCTGGTCGCCGGTCTTCACGCCCTCCAGCACCGCCACTCGGGCGCCATGCTCGTCACCGAGCTTCACGAACACCTGGTTGGCGGTGAGCTGCGGATTGCCCTTGTCGTCCTTGTTCTTCGGGTCCGGAGCGACGACGAATACCGCGTCACCGTACAGCGAATAGGTGACGGCCGACTTCGGCACGGTCACGAACTGGATGGGTTTGCCCGCGGAGACTGAGACGTTGGCGAACATGCCGGCGCGCAGCAGATGCTGCGGATTGGCGATCAGTCCCTGTATCCGCACGGTGTGGCTGGCCGGATCTACCTTGGAATCGATGGCGTTGATCTGGCCGTCGAAGTTCTGGTTCGGGTAGGCCGCCACCGTCACCTGTACTTTCTGGCCCCGGGCCACGGAGGGCAGGGCCTGCTCAGGCAGGGTGAATGAGGCATACATGTGGTCCAGCGCCTGCAAGGTGACGACGACGGTGCCCACGGCCAGATACTGGCCCAGGTTCACGTTGCGGATGCCGGCGTGGCCGGCGAAGGGGGCGCGGATGGTCTTCTTGGCGATGTCCGCCTCGGTGTTCGCCACGTTCGCCTGGGCCTGCTTGAGGTTGCTGTCCGCCGTATCCACATCGGACTGGGCGATCAGGTGCCGGGAGAAGATGTCATGGGAACGCTTGGCATTGAGGTCAGCGAGCTTCTCCTGGGCCTTGAAGCCTTCCAGTTGCGCCTCTTCGTTGCTGTCATCCAGCTGCACCAGAAGCTGGCCTTTCTCCACATCCTGGCCGGAATCGAAGTTGATGGCCGTGACGTTGCCTGCTACCTGGTTGGCGATGTCTGCGCCCTGTACCGGATCAAGGTTGCCCACCGACACGAAGTTGGGCTGCCAGGTCTCCTGCTTGGCTGCTTCTTCGGATACGGTTGCGATGTTCTTCTGGCTCTTGAAGCCCTGGATCATGAAGTACATGCGGGTGCCGAACACTCCGCCGACCAGGACCAGGACGCCGAACAGGATGCCGCCGGCGATCAGGAAACGCTTAAGCATGGGGATAACCTCTGTTTCTGGATGCGATCACGGACGCCTTGGGGCGCGCCCGGGTGATTCTTGTGGATCGGTTGCCGTTCCGTGTCCCACCCTTCTTGAGGGCGTCACGGTGGGCGAGGATGTAGTCCTGGGCCGCGCCCATCACGGCTTTGCCGAAACCGCAGACGAAGCGGGCGCCGGATGACGGGCGCTTGCCCATCTCATCGCCACTCTCGTAGGCGCTGATCAGCGCCAACTTGTGCTCGAGCTCCTTGAGATGCTGATCCAGCACCGCGTCCAACCTCGCGACGGGCAGCAGGTGCGCGAAGTGCATGAGCACCAGGAATTCGGATTTGACCTTATGCTGCGGTTCGGTGGCCTCGAGCCGGGCCAGGAAGGCGTCGCGCCCGGCGTCGGTCAATTGATAGAGCTTCTTGCTGGGGCCCGCTTGGCCGGGGACCGTGCGCGCCACCACCAGCTTCTCACCGGTGAGTTCGGCGAGCGCAGGGTAGATCGATCCATAGCCCGCGAGGAAGCAATGGCTGAAGGTGCTCTCGAAGAACTTCTTGAGGTCGTATCCCGTGGCGTCACCGTAGGTGAGCGCCCCCAGGCACAGGTCTTTGACGTCCACCGAGATTCCCTGCCGGATATCTTGAGGCCAGCGCGAGGGCGCATCCTATATCGGGTTGATATATAGGGCAAGTGACGCTTGTCATATGCCGCCGTTTTCTTCGCGATCCGGCGACTCGTCGGTTGGACTACGGACCGGAACGAAGGTTCCGCAGGGTTACTTGGAGCGGGACAGGGCCCTGTCGGCCAGCGCGAGATGCGGCGCTACCCGCAATGCGGCCTTCGCGGTTTCCTGGATGCGGCCGTCGGTGCCGATGAGATAGGTCACGCGGCTGACGCCGAAGCCCAGCAGCCCGTCGCAATCGTAGGCGCGGATCACCTGTTTGTCCGGATCCGCCAGCAGTGGGAAGGGCAGGCTGTAACGGTCGCGGAACCGGGCGTGGCTCTCACCGTCTTGCGGGCTGATGCCGATGAGGCTCACACCCGCCTTGCTGAGTTCCGGTTCCAGCGCGCCGAAGGCGCAGGCCTCGCGGGTACAGACCGGCGTGAAGTCCGCCGGATAGAAATAGAGCAGCACCGGACCCTTGGCAAGCAAGCCGCGCAGGCTTAACGTCTGGCCGTGGTCGTCCGCCAGCGAGAAATCAGGGGCGAGGTCACCGGACTTAAGCATGCTTCCGACTCCGGGGCTGGCCCTTAAGGGCTCCATAAGGGTAGTAAAGATCGGCTGGTATAATGACACTTTAGCGGCAGGGCATCGAGCCCGCGCCCTTAAGCTCCACTCCCGACAGGATCGAAGATGAAGATAACGGTACACGGCAGCGGTTACGTGGGCCTCGTGAGCGCCGCCTGCTTCGCCAACATGGGCAACGATGTCCTGTGCGTGGACGTGGACAAGGCGCGGGTCGCGCGCCTCAAGAAAGGTGAGGTGCCCATCGTCGAGCCAGGCCTCGATCACCTCATGGCAGACGGCATCAAGAGCGGTCGCCTCCATTTCACAGACGTGCCATCCGAGGGCGTCAAGTTCGGGCTCTTGCAGTTCGTCGCCGTCGGCACCCCGCCGGATGAGGATGGTTCGGCGGACCTGCGCTACGTGCTGCAAGTGGCCAAGACCATCGGCGATCACATGGACGGCGAGAAGATCGTGGTGGACAAATCCACGGTGCCGGTGGGCACCGCCGACAAGGTGCACGACGCCATCGCCGCCGCGCAGAAGGCCCGCGGGACTTCCCACCACTTCGAAGTGGTTTCCAATCCGGAATTCCTCAAGGAAGGCAGCGCGGTGGAAGACTTCGCCCATCCGGACCGCATCGTGGTCGGTGCTTCCGGCACCCGTGGCGTGGAGGTGATGCGCACCCTGTATGCGCCCTTCACCCGCAACCATGAGCGACTCATGATCATGTCGGTGCGGGATGCGGAGTTCACCAAGTATGCCGCCAACGCCATGCTCGCCGCGCGCATCAGCATGATGAACGAATTCGCCAATGTGGCGGAGCGCCTCGGTGTCGACATCGAACAGGTGCGCAAGGGCATCGGTTCCGACCCGCGTATCGGCTACCACTTCCTGTATGCCGGTGTGGGTTACGGCGGCTCCTGTTTCCCCAAGGATGTCTCGGCCCTGACCCGCACCGCCGCCAAGTCCGGCTACGAGCCGGTGCTGCTGCATGCGGTGGAAGAGGTGAACCGGCGCCAGAAGGAGACCCTGTTCCAGAAGGTGCACAAACACTTCGACGGCAAGCTCAAGGGCCGCACCATCGCGCTCTGGGGTCTCGCCTTCAAACCCAATACCGACGACATGCGCGAGGCGCCGAGCCGCGTCCTGATGGAGGCCTTGTGGAAGGAGGGGGTGAAGGTGCGCGCCTTCGACCCGGCCGCCATGCACGAAGCCTCACGGCTCTATCCGTCACAGGCCCTGCTGGAACTCTGTGAGGCGCAGATGGACTGCCTGGACGGCGCCGATGCGCTGGTGGTGATCACCGAATGGACCCAGTTCCGCAGCCCCGACTTCGACGACATCAAGAAGCGCCTGAAGAACCCGGTGGTGTTCGATGGCCGCAACGTATATGAACCACAGGCCATGCGCGCCCAGGGGATGGTGCATTATTCCGTTGGTCGCCCTGCAGTGCAGGCATCTTAAAAGCTACTGCGCTCGGCAGGGCGTTGTTGCGCTTCGGACTCACGGTCGGTCATGCACGCCAAGAGTGCACTCCCTCCTGTTCGCCTCGCGCGCCTAGCCCTGCCTTCGCTCGTCACGCTTTTAAGATGCCTGATCTCTAGGTTCAATCGTAAAGAGCATAAAAAAATAAGGGGCGCTGATGCGCCCCTTCTCTTTTGCGGTTTCGGACTGCTCAGCGCCGGCGTCGCAGCCACGCGAGACCGAGCGTCAGCAGGCTTAACACATCGAACTCGCCACCGCCGGAAGAAGGCGCCGCCACCGACACCGTGACCTTGGCCTCGCCGGATACGCTTCCCGCGGTGCAGGTCAGGGTCACGTTATAGGTGCCTACCTTGCTGAAGCTGACGTCGGCGGTCGCGTTTTTCACATCTGCCACGCCTGAGTTGGAACCGAAATCCCAGTCGTATTTCGTCGCGCCTCCGCCGTGCGCGGTGCAGCTGCCGCTGAACGTTGCCGTCTGGTTCACGTCCAAAGTCGCGTTGTTGGCCGGTGCGGTGATCGTCACCGTCGGCGTGGGGAAGTGGCCGTTGTCGAGCAGCGTCTGCATGTTCGGCAGACCGAATCCGGTCAGCCCGTTTTGTCCTTGCTGGCCGGTGGATTCCTTGAGCAGCGTGTAGGGCGACTGACCCGGATAACCCGAGAGCAGCAGCGCCATGAGACCCGCTATGTGCGGTGCCGCGGCGGAGGTGCCGCAGAACGGCGTCTGGAAGCCCCCGGCACCTGTCACATTGACGCAATCCGGTGCTACGAAATCGGGCTTCATGATGCTGGTGACAGCCTGTCCGCCGGTGCCTCTCTGTACCGGCCCCGTCGAACTATATGACTCCAGGCTGAGGTCGCCGGAGAAGACCGCGCCTACGGTGATCTCAGACGGGGATGCCAGGGCTGCATGCCCGTAGACACCGCCTTGTGTGAAGGGCGTTACGAATACCTGGAATGCCTGTGTATCGAATACCAGGATCTTGATCCGCCGCGATGGGTTGCCATGCTGCAGGAACACCTCCAGGTAGTAATCCGCCTGATTGGCGGTCCAGGCGCTGCCCTGGACCGGCGTCGGGCCGGGGCTAGTGGTGGATTGAGTGTTGTGTTGGTTGCACTGGGTCCCGGTGCTGGTCGGACCGACGTTGATCCCCTGGTTGCATGCGACTGCGCCTCCACCAGCGGTGCTGCCGCTGGGATTGTCGAAGACCACCACGTCATAGTCGTTGGGGTCGTCCGCGGTCGCTGCGTCGTTCCAGGGATCCGCCCACTCGACGATATAGCCTATGGTGTCGCCGATGTTGGCCTGGATATGCAGATAGGGAGTGGTGCCGCCGCTGGTATCGAAGTTCTGGGCCTGCGTATAGGTGACGCCGTTCACGGTGGTGCTCACGGTCGTCGGTGCCCAGTTGCCCTGCCAGAAAGCGGTGCCGTCGTTGCCGGCGGCGGTGACGAGATGGATGGAAGGGTTTGCCTTGGCGAAGGACGCCACGGTGCTTGCGAAGTCATCGTCGCTGAACATGGCCCCGCCGGGGAAGCCCAGATCGTCCACGATCACGTTGGGCGAGATGTTCGACTGGAAGTCTTCCAGGCAGGTGATGTAATCCACCGATGTATTGGGCCCGCAGAACCCTAACTGACTCACGCCGGGGGCCAGGTCGTAGACGATCTCCATCATGGCCGTGCCTTCGTCCCCGGTACTGGCTGGGGAGAAGTTGCCGCTGCCACCCTTGTCTTTCGGATCGTCCCAGATGTTGGTCGGCAGGTTCCCGCTCTTCTGGGAGTCGGCGATGTGCTGGTCTCCATTGGAGATGATGCCGACCACCACGCCTTTACCGGTGACCCCGGTGGCGCGGCGGAAGGCAGAAGCGTGCAGCAGGGAGTCGCCCTGGGTATCGACGGATCCGGCGGCGTAGACGGGTCCCAGCGCCGGCACTCGTTTGTGTAAGGCATAGCGCGGCAGGCCCACGTGCAGCACTCCCGGCAGATCGGCGACGGCAGAGAGTTCTGCGGCCGGCAACCACGCTTGGATCACGCCTAGCCTCTTGCTGTCGATCATGCCGGTGGCGCCAAGCGCCGCCAGCTGTTCCATATCCGGTGGCGCGTTGTCGCGGTCGTAGTGCAGATACACCTGCACCTGGCCTTGGGCATTCCAACGCGCTTCGAGGGGTGAGATGACCTGGCTCGTTTGGCGTGCCAGCGCCGCATCCCTCAGCGGCGCGTCCACGTGCTGCTCCGCCGCTCCTGCGATCTGTGCCAGCTGCTTGTCGAGCTTGGTGGAAGACTGCAGGGGAGTCGCCGCCTGCGCCAGGAAGGGCAACATCAACAGCGAGGCCAGCAAGGCTGGGTGCGGCAAGCGACGAGGGGTTTGCATAGATTGGGGTTCCGTCAGCGGGGTACGGCGTATCGGGGCAGAGTGATGATCTTGACGCAGGGCAGTCGAGCCAGGCCGGTCAAATCATGTGCGGCGATCCAGCCTTGCACGAGCCCCATGTCCGCGCTGGCGCTGGCGCCGACCAGTCCCGCCTGTGTCAGCCGCGCGAGCGTCCCGGCGGAGGTGTCCGTCACGTAGACATAGACCTGCAGGCGGCCTTGGCTATCGGTACGTGCCCCCGGGTTGAGCGTATCGCTCTTCTCAAGCTCCTGTTCCGCCGTTGCGACCGCGGGGGAGATCTTGGCCTGGATCGCCGGATCCGCCGCGCTGCAGCCCATGAGCATGCCAGAGGTCAGGTACAGACAGACCAGCAGTTTTCCAGACGTGGCGTGCATGTAGGTGATCTGAGAAGGTCGCAGCAGACGAGGGGAAACCGCGGTAGAAGACCGGCCAAGCCGATGGCGTAGTATCTTACGGAGCCCCGAACACCACAAGTTCGATCCAACCCCCGACGGGTAGCACTAGCATGCCGATTGGCGGGACCAATTGGCGGGTTTGGGGGTGGGATGCTAGAATTGCGCCCGCAAGTTTCGGGGCGGTAGCTCAGCTGGGAGAGCGTCGCGTTCGCAATGCGAAGGTCGGGAGTTCGATCCTCCTCCGCTCCACCAACTGCTTTCTGAGCCGGGTTCTACCCGGCTTTTCATTTTGTCGAAGATGCTTGGGTCCGCCGCATGCGGCGGACGCGAGGCAGGAAGCCGAGCTGGATTGGCGCCAGGGACGGATGAGGCCAGCCACGTTAGACTACTGCACATAGCCCCGGTAGCTCAGTTGGATAGAGCGTGTGCCTCCTAAGCGCAAGGTCGACGGTTCAACTCCGTCCCGGGGCACCAGTCCGGCCGTTCAGGGATTCCATGAGGGTCCGTAATGTTGATCGTATTGCCAGACGTGTTGAGCGCCGACGAACTGCAGCGTGTCCGGCAAGGAGCGCAGCAGGCCCGGTACGACACCGGCAAGCTCACGGCGGGGGAAGGTTCCCGTTCCCGCAAGAACAACCTGCAGATCGGTGAAGCCGAGCCCGCCTTGCCGGAACTGCGCCGCATCGTCAGCGAGGCCCTGGCGCGCAATCCGCTTTTCCAGTTTCTGGTGCTGCCGAAACAGGTGATGCCGCTCTTGTTCAATTGTTACAAAGAGGGCATGTACTACCACGATCATGTGGATTTTGCGTTGGTCGGCGGAGCGGAGAAACTCCGCACCGACCTTTCCATGACCTTGTTTATCAGTGCCGCCGCCGAATATGACGGTGGAGAATTGGTTTTCGAATTGGATGACGGTCCGCGCGCTGTGAAGCTCGATCAGGGACAGGCGATCATCTATCCGTCCGGCACCGTGCACCGCGTGAATCCCGTGACCCGCGGCGCCCGCTATGCCGTCGTCACCACCATCCAGAGCTTCATACGCGACGACGCCAAACGTCAGGTCCTGGCCGATGTGATGCGCCTCGCCCGCTGGGTGCAGGACGCCGCACCGCAGTCGGAAGAGGCGCGTCTCGCCAACAAGCTGCACGCGAACCTGCTGCGCATGTGGGCGGACCTTTAAGGGCCGCTATCGGGCCTTTGGCCAGCCCTTGGCCAGGTCTCCCAAGCCTTCGATGAGCGGCTGCAGATAAGGCTCGTACTTCTTCCATTTCTCCACCGAGCTGTCATACAGCGGCTGCCGCACCTGGGTGGCGCTCGCGGTATAGACGGGGCGGTCCAGGGAGTGGAAGTCGAGGCAGGCCGGGTCGAATTCCATCTTGGCATGCGCCAGGACGCGCCTCAGTTGCGCCTCCGGGTCACTGATCACGTCCTCATAGTCCACATCCAATACCTTGCCGGGCAGCAGCCTGTGCCAGTGCTGCATGAGCCCGGCATAGAGCTTGTAGTACTCGGCGATGTCGCCGAGGCCATAGCTGAAAGACATGTTGTCCTTGTTGAAGACATGCTGATAGCAGCTCAGGCCGCTGGCCACCGGATTGCGGCGGCAATTGATGATGGTGCAGTCCTGGAACATCAGGTCTATCAGCCCGATGAACATGAAGTTCTGCGGCATCTTGTCCGTCAGCCGGCGCGTGCCGTGGGGAAGATGCTGTGTCAGACGGTCGTAGCGGACGGCGGCCTGCTCGAAGTCCGCGCGCAACTGCTGGTCTGTCCCCGGGAAGCTGTCACCCCGTTTTCCCCAGTCGGCGCCGATCTGCAGCGCGATGATCTGCATGACGCTCAGTTCGCCGGCGCCATAGATCTCCGGGTGTCCGGCCAGCATCTGCTCCAGCAATGTGGTGCCGGAGCGCGGCATGCCGACGATGAAGATCGGCCGTGCTGCGCTCTTTTGGCGTTCCTGGAACCTCTCCATGAATGCCGGGGTGAAGAGCGCGATGAGCTTGGCAAAGGTGTTGCGCTGTTCATCGATCGAGAAATTCAGTTTCGAACGCTTGATGTCGTTACCCAGTTTCAGGCGCTCGAAAGCCTGGGCATAGTCACCCAGGTCGTCATAGGCCTTGGCAAGCGAAAAATTCGCGTCGACCCGCGCGAAGTACCTGCGCGGATCGCTCTCCGCGTCCCGTTGCTTGAGATACGCGATGTCCGGGTCATCCTGGGAGGTGAACGTCTTGAGGGTAGCGATGCGGTAAAAATTGATCAGCTGCGGCCCCAGCTCCTGGGCTTTGCGGTAGCAGTTCATGGCTTCCTCCGTGCGCCCTTGTGCCTGCAACGCCACTGCCTTGTTGAAATAAGCCAGGGGATGGCCGGCGTCGACACCAAGTGCCATGTCATAGAGCGCCAGCGCTTCTTCACCCTTCCCGCTGTCCACCAGCAAGTCGCCGATCCTGATGTATAGAGAAGCGTCCCGCGGCAGCAATACGGTTAGCCGGCGCAGGAGTTCGATGGCTTCGTGCACTTCGCCCTTCTCAGCCTTGGAATCGGCAAGCGCGCGTAACGGGCCTGACAGGCCCGGATCGATCTGGATCGCCTTGCGCAGGGTGTCCTCCGCAGCATCAAACTGCCGCATCCAGGTCAGCGCCTGCCCGAGTCCGGACATGCTCGCGGCCGCGGCGGTACGGGTGGGCGCCACGTTGATGGCAGCGGCAAAATAATCCCTCGCCTCGCGATCCCGGTACTGCTCGATGGCGATCTCGCCCGCGAGATGCAGGGCGTGATAGTCAGCCGGATTGACGGCCAGGGTCTTCTCGACCATCAAGCGCGCGGCGGGCAGGTCATCGCCGTCGCGCAGTGCGCGCACCTCAGCGTGGAGGGTATTCGGCGACTCAGGATTGTTGGCGGATTCCAGGACCGATCGGGCACGGACTTTAGTCGCGCGCAGGCGGTCCTCTGCGTATTTTTTGAGCTCCACCGCGACAGCGGGGCCGATACGGAAGGCAGGCGTATCGGTGGTATTGGGATTGATGAGGATGCCGGCATTGTCCGATATGCCCAATAAGGCCCATGCCGCGTCCACCTCGACCACATTCTTGAATGGATGCTCACCTCCGATACTGCCCTCGGCATGTCGCGCAGCGCTGAACAAGGCCAGCATCGACTGCTGGTGATCGGCGCCATCGGTGACGAGCAGCAGGCGCATCCCGGGGTGCGGGGCCGAACGCCCGTCCCAGGGCTGGTCGACGACCGCATAGATCCGCGAACTCGCGAACTTGCTGAGGACGGCGCGGATCGCGGTCGGGCTGTTGTCGGAGCTGGAGATGAGGGACTCCAGTTCACTCTTGGGCATGTTGACGGAGGTATTCACGTTGCTTCTCTACCAGGATGCTAGGGGGTTAGGAAAGGGACTGACGGTTGGCGAGTGCCACGCCGTTTTTTTCGAGTGCTTTGCGGAGCGGATCGAGATATTTTGAAAAGCGCTGCCAGCGGCCGACGGAACTCTTATATAGCGGCTGACGCACCTGGTAGACGCTCGCCGTCTGGACCGGACGTTTGTTCTCATGGAACGAGACGCAGGCTTCGTCCCAGGGCAGCTCGCAATGTCTCAGCAGCCGCTCGGCGGTCTTGCGGATGTCTGTGACCACTTCTTCGTAATCCACGGTCAACAACGAACTCGTGGGCAGCACCAGTTCCCAATGCTTCATCAGTGCGGCGTACATGCTGTAATACTCGCCGAGTTCGGCGAGGTCATAGGCGAATTCCTGGCCGTCGCCGAACAACACCGTAAAGCACGAGACGCAGGTGTCGAGAGGGTCGCGCCGGCAATGCACGATCTTGGCGGCGGGGAAGAACGCGTGCAATAAGCCGAGCAGCAGGAAATTCTGCGGCATCTTGTCGGTGATGCGAGAGGCATCCGGAGCCAGACGCCGCATGGCCGAGAGGGTCTTCGCGGCGACAGCCTGCCGCTGTTCCGCCGGCATGGCCGTGAACTGGCTGATATCCATGTGCACCAGGTCTTTCAGACTCGAGGCTCCCAGGGTCGACATCAGCTCGCGCTGCAGGAGCGTCAACTCGCCCGCACCATAGACCTGCGGATGACTGGCGAGGATCTGCTCCACCAGGCTGGTGCCGGAGCGGGGCATGCCGACGATGAACAAGGGGACGTCCGAGTCCAGCCCGGCTTGCGCCAGCTCGGTGACTGTATCCCGGTCGAAGTGCCGCATCACGTTCCGGCAGAACCCCCATTGGGACTCCGTCGAATAGGAGATATGGCGCCGGGCCAAGGCGTTTCCCTTGAGATAGTGCTCAAACGAGGCGTCATAGTCGCCGGCGTCGTCATGCGCCTTGCCCAGGGAAAAATGCAGGTTGATGTCCGACGCGGCACCGCCTTTCAGTCTGCCCTCCATCTCGCTGATCAAAGGCTCACCGCCTTTGAAACGCGTGATGGCAGCGAGGCTCGGGTAGGGCTGCGTGGAAGCCGGATCCAGCAGCAAGGCACTCGCATAGGCCTGCCTCGCACCCTCGAAATCACCTTGCTCGGCAAAGACCACGCCGAGGTTATATTGCGCTTCGGCTGAGGAGGGGTCGAGCCGTGACGCCTCATTGAGGACCTTGGCGCTTTGACTCAGATTGCCGTGCTTTGTGAGGGCGACACCTGTCTCGATCAGCAGGCGCACGTTCGTCGGATTCTGTTTCAAGCGGTCCAGATACACGCTGATCGCCTCATCGAGTCGGTCCTGATGCCGCAGGCAGAGCGCCAGCCGCATCCAGTTATCATCGTCGCTCATGTCAAGTTTGAGCGCGTTCACGTAGCACTGCTCGGCGTGGAGGTAATCGGCCTTCTGACCGAGGAGGTCTCCCAGCTGTATCCAGCACTGGGCATTGCCGGGATCCAGTTCCAGTGACCGCTGATAACTGCGCGCTGCCGATGGCAGGTCTCCCAGTTGTGCCTGCAGGTTACCGAGATTCTGGTGAAAGATCGGATTCGCCGGGGCGGCGGTGACGGATTGACTCAGGAGTTCCAGAGCCTCGCTGCTGTTGCCTGTCTGCTGGGCGAGGATGCCGAGCAGGTGCAGGGCGTCTGCGTACCGCGGGAGGGTGGCGAGCACCTCGTCGAGTAGCTGTTTGGCCTGTGCGTATTCACCTTTCTTCTGGTGATTCACCGCCTGCGCAACTTTGAACTCTGCGACGTTTTCGGCGAGGGTCTTCGATTTTGCTTGAGGCGTGGACATGGTTATCGTGCTTAATCCGAGATTGCGGCCGCTCGGGCCGTCCTTTAGGACTCCGAAGCCGGGCGGGATCCGCCTTGTTCCAATGCTTGCCGCAATCCCTGCAGATGGGTCGCATAGCGGCGCCAGCGTCCCACTGACTGGGTATGGACGGGCTGACGGGCCTGCCAGGCACTGGCGGTGGCTATGGTACCCGGATTGTTCTCGGGATGGGCGGCGGCCGGAGACCAAGGCAGATCCAGTCGAGCATACAACTCCTGCACGGCGTTCTCAGGATCGGCGACCAATGCGTCGTAGTCCACCTCGGTCAAGCGTCCCGGCAATCGCTCTTCCCAGAATGCCATCAGTCGGCTGTATCCGGCATAGAAGGCGGCGATGTCATCCAGGTCATAGGCATAGTTTGCGCGAGCATGAGCGAAGTTCTGGAAGTAGATGGACAAGCAGGTATCCAAGGGGTCGCGCCGGCAGTGGATGATCGGCGCGCCCGGAAACAGCAGCGCGATCAGACCTATATGGATGAAGTTCAGCGGGTTCTTATCCAATATGAATTCCGCCTGTGTCGTGCCGCCCGGCAATTGACGGCGATAATCCGCGGCGATCGCCATCAGCTCATCGCCATCCAATTCGAGTATGCATTCCGGATAGGGCGTGGCCTTGACCTCGGCGATCCGCTGTATGAAGGCGTCCAGCATCTCGGTCTCGCCGATGTCGTGTACGGACGGCGCATTGCCAAGCAGGCGCGAGACCAGGGTGGTACCGCTGCGTATCATGCCGACGATGAAGGCCGGACCCGGCGCTGGCGGCCGTGCGGCGGGCAAATCGACCTTCTCGAATACCTTGATCAAACCATCGATCAGCATCTTCCAGGCGCGGCGATCGAAAGGCACAGTCGGGCGGCGTATTTCGTTGCCACGGCGATAGGCCTCGAAGGCGGCATCGAAGCGCCCGCTGTCGTCGTACATCTTCCCCAGGGCAAAATGCACGGAAGCCGCGTGCTCAGGGGCAAGCGCCTGCTGCCTCAGCGCAGCCAAGCATCGCGCTTCGAAATCGGGGTCGACTTCCGTGAAGCGTTGGGTGTTAGCCAGCAACATGTAAGCCGAACCGAGTGCGGGATCGAGCTCGGTGCTGCGCTGGAAAGCTGTAGCGGCGTTAGCGAACGATCCGATCTTTTGATACTGGACCCCGAGTTGCAGCTGCAGGTCGCCGCGTGCTGGCATCTTTCGCGAGGCTTGTGCATACAACTCGGCGGCGGCGGCGTTTTCCCCGACGCCGGCCAAGAGGCTTGCGGCCCTCTCCAGGATGTCTGTGTCACCGGGACGTGCCTGGCATAGCGCCAGCAGGACCGGAACCGCCCGTTCCGTCTGCGCCTGCTGGATATATAGGAATGCGAGGCTGAGAGCGGCGTCCACGTGGTCGGCTTGGACGGCAAGAGCCGCCTGCAAGGATTCCGCCGCCTCGGCCGGCCGGTTATTCAGGCGCAGCGCGTTTCCCAGGGCATAGAGGACGCTGGGATCCCCCGGCTCCAGGCGCCGGGCAGCCTCCAACTGGGCGACTGCGGCCTGGAGTTGTCCGCTTTGAAGTAACTGGAGGCCACGATTAAGGGCGTCCTGGCCGGGGGCGGCCATGGGGGGAGGGGTCATGGGTTTCGGTCTGAAGGCCTAAAGCCGCATTATAAATAAGTGAAATCCCGCTGCCTTCATTCGAGGCAAATTTACCCGCTTTCTGGCCCATAAATTAGCAACGAAACCACAGGCCGATAGCCCAGTACGTTGCGAAATGACAACAGATCTCAATGGAAGCCATGACAGCCTCTGACTGGAAGGGGGTAGGGGTTCCGGTCTGTTTCTTACGAGCAACATTCCCCTTTTAATTCAATTTAACTGTGCTAGTATTCATACGTCTAAAAGGGGCGGGGCACTTTAAGCCTGCTGCCTTAGGGCCTCGGAGACGTGCACAACACGTCCAGGGGAGTTCGGGTTCCAACTCTTAAATTTTTCTAGGAGTCTCGGATGAACAGCAACCAGATCAGCAAGGCCGTGCGTCTCGCCCTCGTGGCGGGTGCCGTGTCTGCGTTGGCGACGCCGGCGGCGTTCGCAGCTGACGACAGCACGACGACCACGACCACCACTACGACCAATAACCAGAGCACCGCTCAGCTCGGCAAGATCGAAGTCACGGGTACGCGCATCAAGCGCACCGACGTCGAGACCGCCCAGCCGGTGACCATCATCACCCAGAAGGAAATCAAGGCCACCGGCCTGAACAGCGTGGGCGACATCCTCGCCAACCTGCCTCAGGTGCGTTCAGTGTTGAACGCGCAGGTGAACAACGGTAACGACGGCAGCAGCACCATCGACCTGCGTAACCTCGGTTCCAACCGCGTGCTGGTCCTCGTGAACGGCCGCCGCTGGGTCGGTGGCATCTCCGGCATCGTGGACTTCACCACCATCCCGGCCGCTGTGATCGACCACATCGAGATCCTGCAGGACGGCGCTTCCGCCATTTACGGTTCCGACGCCATCTCCGGCGTGGTGAACATCATCACCGTGAAGAACTACAACGGCGCCGAAGCCAATGCCTACAACGGCTGGTATCACGGCAATGGTCATACCGACGGCAAGAACCAGGCGTATGACTTCACCATGGGCACCTCCGGTGACAAGAGCGCGGTCTTGATGAGCGCGGCTTACACCGAGCAGAACGGCCTCTCGGCCGCTGATCGTGACATCAGCATCGAGCCCGTGGTTGGCACCGGTGTGGCCTTCGCGGGCAGCAGCCGTACTCCGGCTGGCCGCTTCCGCTACGTCCCCCTGGCCAATACCGGCGGCAACACGCCTGGCGCTTGCCCCGGCGGTTCCACGCTGACCTCGACTGGCATCTGCGACATGACGTTGAAGAGCTTCCCGGCCAATCCGTCGCTCAACAACTTCCGTAACTTCGTCTTCGCGAACGACGCATACAACTTCGCGCCATTGAACTACCTGATCGCGCCGGTGGAGACCACCAACCTGTATGTGCAGGGTCACTATGACATCGCGGACAACCTGACCTTCACCAGCGAAGGCCTGTTCAACAACCGTTCGTCCCAGACCCAGCTGGCCCAGCCGGTACTGGATGTGGGCAACGCCACCACGACGCCCAGCACGATCTACATCGACAAGACCAACCCCTACAACCCGTTCCACGTGAGCCTGGTGAGCAACTCCAACGCTCCGTGCTTGGCGGCCGCATCCTGCGACCTCCTGATCGACTGGGGTCGTCGTTATGCCGAGGCAGGTCCGCGCGACACCAACTTCAGCCAGAACACCTACCACTTCGCCGGCCAGTTCAAGGGCTACTTCAACATGATGGGCGGTGAGTGGGATTGGGATGCTGGTTACAGCTTCAACCGCCAGGATGAGACCAGCCACGAGAGCGGCGTGGTCAACCTGTACACCTTGGGCCTGGCCCTCGGCCCGGCGTTCCTGCCGGCCGGTTCGGCGAACGTCCCTGGTAACTATCAGTGCGGTACCGCGGCAGCTCCGGTCGCGGGCTGCGTGGTGGCCAATCCGTTCGGCGGCGCCGGCACCCTGACGGTGCCGATGGTGCAGTACACCACCTTCAACCCGACCTCGACCTCAGGCAGCGGCCAGCGTGACTACACCGCGAACCTGACCGGCGATCTCTTCGATCTCCCGGCCGGCCCGCTGGGTGCGGCGATCGGCGGCGAGTACCTGGAAGTGGATGGCTTCTTCCATCCGGATACGTTGAGCATCCTCAACCTGAACGCCGAAGGATCGTCCTCGCCGACCGATGGCCGCGAGAGCACCAAGGGCGAGTACATCGAGTTCAGCATCCCGATCCTGGCGGACCAACCCTTCGCCAAGGATATGAACCTCGATATCGCCGAGCGTTGGTCGCAGTTCAAGTGGATCGGTGGCAACCCGGGCACCCAGGCGGCCTCCCTGACCCACAGCGACAGCGCCCAGACCGGCCGTGCCGCCCTCAAGTGGCAGACCACCGACTCGCTGTTGCTGCGTGCCGCCTGGTCGCAGGGCTTCCGCCTGCCGGAGATCTCGGAGTTCTTCGCGAACCAAGCCGCGAGCGCGGTGCAGACGTCTGACCCCTGCGTCGCGAATCACTCGTTGCCGAACTGCGGTGGCGGCCATACCCAGCCGAACTCGCAGATCAACACTCTCGTTGGTGGTAACCCCGCCCTGCATCCGGAGCGGTCCATCTCGCGCAGTGTTGGCTTCGTGTACAACCCGGACTGGATCCCGGGCTTCGACTTCAGCGCCGATTACTTCAAGATCGACGTTGAGCAGTTCATCACCGCACTGTCGGACGCGACCATCCTCAATGGTTGCTACAACGCCAATGCGACTGCTGCCTCCCCGACCTGCGCCTTGATCACAGTGCGCAGTGGCACGATCACGCAGATCGTGGCGGCCAACACCAACATCGGTTCGATTCTGACTGAGGGTGTCGATGTCAGCTCCCACTACAAGTTCCCGAGCACCAGCGCGGGCGACTTCAAGCTGGGCTTCGACATGACCTTCAACCAGACGTACAACCGTACGGTGCCGTCGTCCACCCAGGCGAGTGGCTATGCCACGAGCAGGCTGGCAGGCTGGGCTACCCAGTCGGGCAGCGCGGCTGTGGCCTTCCCGAAGCGCAAGGGCGACCTGACCCTGGACTGGAACTTCGGTCCGTGGTCCGCTCAGTATGAGTTGCGTTATATCAGCGCCGTGTGGGAAGCGTGCAACGTGGACGGGAACAGCGTGCTTTGCACCGAGCCGACCTACGTAGTGACCGAAGAGCCCACGCTGCAGGCGGTTGGCCGCAATCACATCGGTGCCACCGTGTACCATGATGTGAACGCGACCTATCACGTCGACAGCATGAACACGGACTTCACCGTGGGCATCCGCAACCTGTTCGGCAAGATCCCGCCGATCGCGCAGAACGCGTTTGCGAATAGCTACCTGCCCAGCTACGACACACCCGGGCAGTTCTTCTATGCCCGCATCGGCGTGAAGTTCTGAGCTAGCTGATTCAAGAAAGAAACTTCGAAAAGCAATAAGCTTGGCGGCCCCGGAAACGGGGCCGCTTTTTTTTCGCCGGATCGGGTTTGTAGACGGCATGGGCCGGGTTGGCAGGCGCCGGGGCACCCATCGCGTGGTAGAGATCCAGACTCAGGTGCAGTGGGGCGGTCTTGAAGACAGGGGCGGTGCAGTATAATCCCGCCTTCCATGGTCCCCAGGTCCGGTCATGATCGAAGCGAATCCGTCGCCCTTGCAACTCCAGGTGCAGACGCTTGTCCAGAGCGCCATGGCGCTCATAGCGCGTGGCCAGCATGATGATGCCGAGCAGGTCTTCGGCAAGGTGCTGGACGCGGCCCCCTACCATCGCGATGCCTTGAACTTCCTCGCCACCCGCGCCTATGGCCGGGGCGATCTGCTCCTTTGTGTGACCCTGCTGGAGAGGGCGGTGCAGGCCAAGCCAGACGACGCGGTGGTCCAGGAGAACCTGGCCGTCGCCTATCTGGACAGCGGCAAGTTCGCGGAAGCCGCCGCGCAATTCGATCGGGTCCTGGAATTGAGGCCGGGTGACGTGGATGCCACGCTCTACAAGGGCTTTCTGCTCGAGCGGATCGGCCAGCCGACTGACGCGGTCGAGCACTATGCCCGTGCCTGCATTGCGGTAGGCAATATCGATGCTTATCTGCATTCTGCGCTGAATCCGGCGCGCATGAAGGAACTGCTGCGCGGGGCTGTGGATACCGTCATGCGTGAGCTGCGCCGGTTGATCGCCGAGAATGTCGCTCCCCTTCGGCAGCGACATCAGGGTGCGGATTTTTCGCGCGTGGATGCTTGCATCGAGGGTTTCGTCGGCGGGCGGCGGGATCGGCCGGACGCCCTGCAACGTCCGTCGCTGCTGTATTTCCCGGGCCTGGCCACCAAGCCTTTTTACGAGCGCGCTGAATTGCCGGCGGTGAAATCGCTCGAAGAAGCGCTCCCCGAGGTGCTCGCTGAGTACCTGGCCTTGCAGGGCGGTGAGGCGACCTTCTCGCCCTATGTGCAGGCGCCAGGTCATCAGGATCCGCAGCAGTGGCGCGAGCTCAACAATTCGCCCGCCTGGAGTGCCTATCATCTGTACCGTAACAGCGAGCGCCTGGCTGATGCCTGCGAAACCTGCCCCGAGACAGCACGCCTGGTGGAGACCCTACCGCTCGCAAGGATCACCGGTCACGCACCGGAAATCTTTTTCTCGATTCTCAAGCCCGGGACCCATATCCCCCCCCATTTTGGCCTGGGGAACTACAAGCTCGCGGTGCACCTGCCACTCGTGCTGCCCGGGAGTTGCGCCATCCGCGTCGGCAATGAGACGCGTGAATGGCAGGAAGGTCAGTGCCTGATCTTCGACGACAGTTTCCAGCATGAGGCTTGGAACCGGAGCGGATCGCCGCGGGTGGTCTTGATCCTCGATGTCTGGCACCCGGCCCTGGAGGAGCACGAGCGCGCCGCCATCTGCGGCATCCACGATGCCATCGCCGCCTTCCGGCAGCGCTATGGCATGGAATTCTTCAAGACCTGAGCCGGCTACCAGACTGGAACGATCTACCATGGCTACCGTTCCTCCCGCTTCCCCCAATCTGTCGGTACGCAACGCTTTTGCCTCGCCGATCTTCGAGACGTACCTCCCAGATTGCGGACCGCTGAACGACCGCCTGAAAGGCCTGTTCCTCGATTGGGAGGCGGATACCAACCGCAAACGCGCCAGCGTACCCACCGATGTCGCCAGGCTGAATGTCTACGAGAGCGACTTCGCCCTGTTCAACCGCCAGGATCCCGAGGTCGCGGCACTGTCGCAGTTCTGCATGTCCTGCCTCAGCGTGGTGGTGAAGAACATCAACGGCTATTCCAGTTCCGAGATGGCGAACATAAAATTCTTCGCCCATAGCTGGTACCACCTCACCCGCAAGGGCGGCTATACCGCCCAGCACAATCACCCCATGGCGAGCTGGTCCGGTGTGTATTGCGTGGATCCCGGCGATTTCGTCGCCGACAAGCCGACCAATGGCGCGCTGAGGTTCCTGGAGAGCCGTCTGAATGCCGCCATGTATCTGGATGACGGCAATGCCCACTGGCGTGACCCGTTCACTTTCGGTGACCTTGTATTCAATCTCACTGCGGGCCAGTTGCTGCTGTTCCCGTCCTATCTGATGCATGAGGTCACCCTCTACCACGGTGAACGGGAACGCATCACGGTCGCGTTCAATGCCTGGATGCGGGAACGCGGTGCAAGCGGTGACGTACCGTACGTGCGCAACCGCGCGCAGGATCGATGATGGGTCTTCCCGTGGCGGCTCGTGGCTGACGTGACACCCGACATGGGAGGCCTGCGCGCAGCCGCCCAAGCGGGTGACGTAAGCGCCCGCGTCCAGCTCGGAGCGGATTGCATCAACCGCGCAAAATTCGACGAAGCGGTCGACTGGTTCCGCCTCGCCGCAGATCAGGGCAACGCCGAGGCCCTGAACGCTCTTGCGACGCTGCATCTCAACGGTCTCGGTACGGAGCAGTCCCCGCACCGGGCATTCGCGCTGTTTACCCAGGCGGCGGAGCAGGGGCTGCGGGAGGCTCACTACAATCTCAGCAATCTCCTGTACAACGGTCTCGGCACGGTCCGCGATGAGACGCTCGGTCAGCAGCATCTGCTGCAGGCTGCCGGTGCCGGTCATCGGCCCGCACTGCGGGCCTTGGGGTTCCTGTATCACCTGTGCGGCCAGGCACAGGACTGGCCCTGGTGGTCCACCCATTGTTTCCGGCGTGCCGCGGAAGCGGGAGATGCGCCGGCAAAATACGCGCTGGCGCTGCGTCTGTGGCACGGCCATGGAGCGAACGCCGATAGAGGAGAGGCACAGAAGTGGTTCTCGGCGGCGGCGCAAGATGGCATGTGGGTGGCGCGTGCCCGCCTCGCCGGGCTGCAGCAGGAGACCACACCTGCTTCGAAGGTAGTCGCGGTACCCCTCTGCGAGGGTCCGCTTCCCGCTTATGCCTTGCCGGAGCCTCAACCCCCTCCCGCCCTGCATGCCCCGCAATTCCTGTCGGAACATGACGACGTCCTGGACGGCTATCTTTGCGATCATTTCATCAATATGGCGGCTCCCCGCCTCATGCCGTCCAACGTGGTGGATCCGAAGACCGGTGGTACCCTGCAGTCCGAACTGCGTACCAGCCATTCCATGCATTTCGTGCCTTCCATGTACGACGCGGTGGTGGCACAACTCGTCAAACGCATCGCCGCGATCGCGATGCTGCCGGCGGCGCATTCGGAGCCGCTCGGCATGCTGCGCTATGGCCCCGGCCAGGAATACCGTCCGCACTACGATTACTACACCGATGACCGGCACCAGGCGCAGCGCGTGACGACGGTGTTCGTATACCTGAACGATGTCGAGGAAGGCGGGGGCACCGATTTCCCGCGCCTCGGCGTGAAGGTGGGTCCGGCGCTCGGCAAGGCGGTGAAGTTCCTGAACTGCGATGCCGAGGGCAAGCCCAATCCCGAGACCCTGCACGCCGGCCTGCCGGTCATTCGCGGGGAGAAGTGGCTCGCGACGCTATGGTTCTGGGATCGTCCTTTCGACTGGTTCAGCTGAGATTCCCTGGTCTGACTGTGGTCCTGTACCGGCTGCGTTCCTCTTTCGGGTCGATTGGGCTACACTACCGGACCGTGGCGGACCGCGGCCTGAGCCGGCTTAGCCTTGGGAGCAGGGCGCCGTAAGTCTCTGGAATACGTTGCCATTTTCTTCGTTACCGTGGGTTGGTCTACCGCTGGCCACCCGTTGCACTGAATGGCGAAAATGAGCGAATCACTGCAAGCGCAGACCAGCACCACGCCGCTTTCC
The DNA here is from genome assembly GCA_036271575.1 of Gammaproteobacteria bacterium. Classification (GTDB taxonomy): domain Bacteria; phylum Pseudomonadota; class Gammaproteobacteria; order Natronospirales; family REEB76; genus DASUBN01. Next base: position 12,690 of record DATBAJ010000067.1, on the reverse strand, counting down.
GGCGGCAACGCCCCCTACGTCGAATCCCTCTACGAGCAATACCTGCAGGATCCGGCTTCGGTGCCAACCGCCTGGCGCGATTACTTCCGCGCCCTGCAATCCGGTGCGAGCGAGATCGCCCGTGGGCCCATCGAGGCCGAGCTCCTGGTGCGCGCCCATGCGCCGCGCGCCGCTGCGGCCGCCACTGGCGGCCTGGATCCCATGGCGGCGGAGAAGCATGCAGCGGTGATCCGGCTGATAGAAGCGTACCGGGATCGGGGGCATCTGCATGCCAAGCTCGATCCTCTGGGGCTGACCGCGCCTGCCGACGCGCCGGATCTGCAACTGGAATTCCACGGCCTGTCCCAGGCCGACATGAGCACGGTGTTCAGCACCGTCTCGCTCATCGGTCCCGACCGGAGACCGCTCAAGGACATCTGGCAGATGTTGCAGCAGGTGTACTGCGGGACCATCGGCTTCGAGTTCATGCACGTCAGTAACGCCGAGGAGCGGCTCTGGCTCAAGAGCCGCATCGAGACCAGCGGTGCCCACGCTCCCCTGAGCGCCGACGAGCGGCTGGCGATACTGCGCAACCTCACGGCCGCAGAAGGACTCGAGAAGTACCTGCATACCAAGTACGTAGGCCAGAAGCGATTCTCGCTGGAAGGCGGCGACTCGCTGATGCCCATGCTGCACGACGTGGTGCAGAAGGGCGGCGCGGCCGGCATCCAGGAGATCGTGGTGGGCATGGCGCATCGCGGCCGCCTCAACGTGCTCATCAACCTGCTCGGTAAATCTCCCAAGGAATTGTTCCTGGAGTTCGAGGGCGTGCACGAACACAAGGACGGCGACGGTTCCGGCGACGTGAAGTACCACATGGGCTTCTCGTCGGACATCAAGACCCAGGGCGGCAACGTGCACCTGGCCTTGGCCTTCAACCCCTCGCACCTCGAGATCGTGAACCCGGTGGTGGAGGGTTCGGTGCGCGCCCGCCAGGATCGCCGCGACGACGTCACTGGGCACAAGATCCTGCCGGTGCTGGTGCACGGCGATGCGGCCTTCGCCGGGCAAGGCGTGGGCATGGAGACCCTGCAGTTCTCCCAGACTCGCGGCTTCCATACCGGCGGCACCTTCCACGTGGTGCTCAACAATCAGGTGGGCTTCACCATCAGCGATCCGCGCGATTCGCGCTCCACGCTGTACTGCACCGATCTGGCCAAGATGCTGGAAGCGCCGGTGTTCCACGTCAACGGCGATGACCCGGAGGCGGTGATCTTCGTCACGCGCCTGGCGCTCGACTACCGCCAGACCTTCCACAAGGATGTGTTCATCGACCTGGTCTGCTATCGCCGCCACGGCCACAACGAGGCGGATGAGCCCTCGGCTACCCAGCCGGTGATGTACCAGCAGATCAAAAGCCATGCCACGCCGCGTGCCCTGTATGCCGAATCGCTGGCGACCCAGGGCGTGATGGATGCCCAGTCCTCGGCGGCCATGAGCGAGCAGTACCGCAAGGATCTGGATGCCGGCAAGCCGGTGGCGCCGGACATCACGACTTACGTGGCCAATGAATTCAGCGTCGATTGGTCGCGCTTCCTGAAGCGCAACCCCGGCGAGATCATCGAGACCAAGCTCGACAAGCAGCGCATGCAGCCGCTCATGGAAGCCATGGACAGCGTGCCGGCGGACATAGAGTTGCACCCGCGCGTCGCCAAGATCTATGACGACCGGCGCAAGATGGCGGCCGGCGAACTGCCCATGGACTGGGGCTTCGCCGAGATCCTGGCCTACGCGAGCCTGCTCACAGAGGGTTGCGCAGTGCGTCTCACCGGCCAGGACAGCGGCCGCGGCACCTTCTTCCATCGCCACGCGGTCCTGCATAACCAGAAGGACTATCGGACCTGGACGCCCTTGCAGCATCTCGCGCCCAGCCAGAAGCGTTTCACGGTAGTGGACTCGCTGCTCTCGGAAGAAGCGGTGATGGGCTTCGAATACGGTTACAGCACCGCTGATCCCGATGCGCTGGTCATCTGGGAAGGGCAGTTCGGCGACTTCGCCAACGGCGCGCAGGTGGTCATCGACCAGTTCATGGCCGCCGGTGAGGCCAAGTGGGGACGCCTTTGCGGCCTGACCCTGTTCCTGCCCCATGGCTACGAAGGCCAGGGACCGGAGCATTCCTCGGCGCGCCTGGAGCGCTACCTGCAGCTCTGCGCCGAGCAGAACATGCAGGTATGCGTGCCCTCGAACCCGGCGCAGATGTTCCACATGATCCGCCGCCAGGCGCTGCGGCCTTTCCGCAAGCCACTGGTGGTGCTGACGCCCAAGAGCCTGTTGCGCCACAAGCTTTCCGTCTCAGTCCTATCAGACCTCTCCGGCGGGCGTTTCCAGCTGCTGATCCCCGAGGTGGAAGACATCAAGGCCGCCAAGGTGGAGCGGGTGGTGTTCTGTTCCGGCAAGGTCTATTACGACTTGCTGGAGGCACGCCGCAGTGCCGGCGTGGACAACGTGGCCATCGTGCGCGTCGAACAGTTGTATCCCTTCCCGCAGGCTGAGTACGCCGAGGTCATCGCGGGCTATCCCAATGCCCGCGACATCGTGTGGTGCCAGGAAGAGCCCGGTAACCAGGGCGCCTGGTACCAGATCCGTCACCGCCTGCAGGAACCCCTGAAGCAGAAGCACGTGTTGAGCTACGCCGGTCGTTCGCCGTCCGCGTCCACGGCTGCCGGCTATATGCAATTGCACCTGCAGCAGCAGAAGGCGCTTATCCAGGATGCGCTCGGGTTAGCCGAGGCCAAGCAGGGTGCCGCCGCCAAAGACAAGACCAAGCCTAATAAAGTCCTAACGGAGAAGGCATGAGCATCGAAGTCAAAGTCCCGCAGCTGCCCGAGTCCGTGCAGGATGCGACGCTGGTCAACTGGCACAAGAAGCCCGGCGACAGCGTCAACCGCGACGAGAACCTGGTGGACATCGAGACCGACAAGGTGGTGCTGGAAGTGCCGGCACCGGTGTCGGGCGTCCTGAAGGAGATCCGCGTCAAGGACGGCACCACCGTCGGCGCGGGTCAAGTGCTGGCGATCTTGGAGGAAGGCCCCGCCGCCGCCGCGGCTCCTGCGCAGAAGGCGGTACCTGCCCCAGCTCCTGCTGCCACACCTGCGCCGGCTTCCGCGCCCGCTGTTGCGGCTTCTGCACAGGACGACGGCAGCGACATGCCGCTCAGCCCCTCGGTGCGCCGTCTGGTGGAAGAGAACAAGCTCGACCCGTCCCAGATCAAGGGCAGCGCCCGCGACGGCCGCCTGACCAAGGGCGACGTGCTGGATTACATGGCGAATCGCGGCAACGCGCCTGCGCCAGCCGCGGCGCCTGCGGCTGCTCCCGTCGCGCGCCCGCTCTCGGGCCGCCGTGAGGATCGGCGCGTACCCATGACGCGCATGCGCGCACGCATCGCCCAGCGCCTCTCGGAATCCCAGGCCAACACCGTGATGCTCACCTCCTTCAACGAGGTGGACCTGACGCAGGTGATGGCGCTACGGGCCAAGTACAAGGACAAGTTCGAGAAGGAGCAGGGCGTGAAGCTAGGCTTCATGTCCTTCTTCGTGAAGGCTGCCGTGGAGGCACTCAAGAAGTACCCGGTGGTGAATGCTTCGGTGGAAGGCAATGACATCGTGTACCACGACTACTGGGACATCAGCGTGGCAGTATCCACGCCCAAGGGTCTCGTGACTCCGGTGCTGCGTGATGCCGACCAGATGAGCTTCGCCGACATCGAGAAGACCCTGGGCGATATGGCGGCCCGCGCCCGCGACGGCAAGATCGGCATCGAGGAGCTGACCGGCGGCACTTTCACCATCACCAACGGCGGTGTGTTCGGTTCACTCATGTCCACACCCATCATCAATCCGCCCCAGAGCGCCATCCTCGGCATGCATGCCACCAAGGAGCGCGCCGTCGTGGTGGACGGCCAGGTGGTGGCGCGGCCCATGATGTACATCGCGCTCACCTACGACCACCGCATCGTGGACGGCAAGGAAGCGGTGCTGACCCTTGTTTCCATCAAAGAATCGCTCGAAGATCCCGCGCGCTTGGTTCTCGGGATCTGATACCCATATAGACCTGTGACGACGGACGGCAACCTGCTGAAAATCCTTTCTGGATTTTCAGCCTATGTTCGGGCTGCCGTTCGATTCTAGAAGATAAAGGAAATCACCATGAGCCAGAGTTTCGATGTGGTCGTGATCGGCGGCGGTCCCGCCGGTTACGTGGCCGCGATCCGCGCCGCCCAGAATGGTCTCAAGACCGCCTGCGTGGACAACTGGAAGAACCCGGACGGCAAGCATGCCTTCGGCGGCACCTGCCTGAACGCGGGCTGCATCCCCTCCAAGGCGCTGCTCGAGTCCTCCGAGATGTATCACAAGGCCACCCATGAGTTCGCCGCCCACGGCGTCAAGATCGGCGGCGTGAGCATGGATATCTCCGCCATGCAGGCGCGCAAGTCCAAGATCACCGCCAGTCTCACCGGCGGCATCGCCCAACTCTTCAAATCCAACAACGTCACGGGTATCCGCGGCACCGGCCGCCTGCTCAAGGGCAACAAGGTGGAGGTCACGGACTTCGACGATCCGAAGAAGAAAGAGATCATCGAAGCGAAATCTGTGATCCTGGCCGCGGGTTCCGAGCCCGTGGAATTGAAAGTCGTCCCCTTTGACCGCAAGGACATCGTGGATTCCTGGGGCGCGCTGGACTTCACCGAAGTGCCGAAGCGCCTGGGCGTGATCGGCGGCGGTGTCATCGGCTTGGAACTCGGCAGCGTCTGGCAGCGTCTGGGTGCTGAGGTGACGATCCTCGAGGCGATGGACAACTTCCTGTTCATGGCGGACCAGCAGGTGGCCAAGGACGCGGAGCGCCAGTTCCGCAAGCAGGGCCTTGAGATCAAGCTCGGTGCCAAGGTCACCGGCGCGGAGAAGGGCAAATCCGGCATCAGCGTCAGCTACGACGACAAGGACGGCAAGCAGAAGATCGAAGTGGACAAGCTGATCGTCGCGGTGGGCCGCAAGCCCGCCACCAAGGGCCTCCTGGAAGAGGGCACCGGCGTGAACCTGGATGAGCGCGGCTTCATCAGGGTGGACCATGAGTGCCGTACCGAGGCCAAGGGCGTCTGGGCCGTGGGCGACTGCGTGCGCGGCCCGATGCTGGCCCACAAGGGCTCCGAGGAAGGTGTGATGGTCGCCGACCTGATCGCCGGGAAGATCTCGGAGATGAATTACGACGTTATCCCATCGGTCATCTACACCTGGCCCGAGATAGCCTGGGTGGGCAAGACCGAAGAGGAACTGAAGAAGAAAGGCACGCGTTACAAGGTCGGTACTTTCCCCTTCGCCGCCAACGGCCGCGCCAAGGCCATGGAAGCGGCCTCCGGCATGGTGAAGATGCTGGCCCACGCGGATACCGACGAGATCCTGGGCGTGCACATCGTGGGACCCATGGCCTCCGAGATGCTCTCGGAAGCGGTGGTGGCCATGGAGTTCCGCGCCAGCGCCGAGGACCTGCAACGCACCATCCACGCGCATCCGACCCTGTCGGAAGCCATGCATGAGGCATCGTTGTCCGTGGATAAGCGCGCCATCCACGCGATAAATAAGTAAACATATCTCGCTGTTGACATGAAAGGAGGCGCCGTCAGGCGCCTCTTTTTATTGCCCGCTTACAAGCTGCGGAGTAGGGTGACGGAATGGGAAGATTTCTTGCGCTCGCCTTGCTTTGCCTGTCGTCCCTGCCGGAGGCAGCGCGGGCCGCTGCGCCGCCGTCCCACGCAGTGGTATTCGTCTATCACCGTTTCGGCGACGACCGTTACCCCAGCACCGACACCAGGGTCGAACAGTTCAAGGCGCAGCTGGACTGGCTGGCGGACAACCACTTTGAAGTCTGGCCACTGCCCAAGATCGTCCAATACCTGCAGGACGGCAAAGACGTCCCCGACCACGTGGTGGCCATCACCGTGGACGATGCATTCCAATCCTTCTACGAGAACGGATATCCGCTATTGAAGGGCCACGACTGGCCCTTCACGATCTTCGTCAGCACCGACGGGGTGGATTCCAAGCAGTCGGACTTCATGACCTGGGACGAACTCCGCGAGGTGACGGCCCACGGCGGCACGCTGGCCAATCACACTGCGGACCACGGCCACCTGCCGTTCCGTCTCAAGGATGAATCAGACCTGCACTGGGCCGACCGGGTCCGCGCCGACATCGCCAAGGGCCAGTCGCGCCTGGAGACGGAGATCGGCAAGGATGTGAACACGGCGCCGAAGCTCTTCGCTTATCCTTACGGCGAATACAGCGATGAGCTGGTGAAATTGGTCAACGGCTTGGGTTACGTGGCCTTCGGCCAACAGGCAGGCGTCATGTCGGCGCCGCTGGATCCGCGTGCTTTGCCGCGCTTCCCGATCAATGAGCATTACGCAGACGTGGCGGGTTTCGCCATCAAGGCTGCTGCGCTGCCGATGCCTTTGAAGTCCGTGACGCCCTGGGATCCGCAGATACGCGCTGAGAACCCGCCCAAGCTCGGGCTGGAACTGGAGCCTGGCGCGATCCCGGCGGATGTCTTGCATTGCTACCAGAACGGTCCCGAGATGGATATCCAATGGCAGGATCAAGCCAAGACCAAGCTGACCATCCAGGCCACCAAGGCCATGCAGGCGGGACGTGACCGCTACAACTGCACGGCTTTCGTGCATGGCCGTTATTATTGGTACTCCCACATGTGGCTGCTGGCGCCGAGTGGGGAATGAGAACTAATTGACGGGATCCAGGCTGAGGGCGCTGAGCTTGTCCAATTCATCGCTGTGCAGCATGGTGCGGATGTCGTTGACGTACAGGTCGCCCGCCGCCGAGTAGTGGTCCAGGGCCCCGGCGAGCGCGAAGGAATCCAGGGGCTTCCCGGCGGCACGCATCTCTGCGCGCCGGTCGCGGAAATCGGTGTAGGCGAAGCCGATGTTGATGTTGTGCAGGTAGGCGCGCACCGAGGTCTCGATGTCGGGATAGACCCGCACCATGTGGGTGGCGTCGCCGCGCCGGTTCAGCGGCACTGAACCCTCGTCTTCATCCCAGGTCCAGATGCCGAACAGGTTATTGGATTCCAGCGCGAAGCGTGAGGTGCCCCAGCCGCTTTCCTGGGCCGCCTGGGCCAGCACCAGCGTCACCGGCACCACGTCTACGCGTCTCAGCAGCGTGTCGCGGGTGGCCGGATCGTTCAGGTCGCCGTCCACCCGGTAGCGGTCGGCGATGCGCGCGATCTCCCGTCCCGCGTCGCTGAGCGGGTCCACCGACCCCAGTCCGAACTGCTGGAGCAAGAATACCCGTTCGTTCCAGATGCGTGAGTTCTCTGCCAGCACGATGGGCAACAAAGCCCGGTAGAAGATGGTCTTCTTCTCGTCGCGGTCCAGGGTATCGAGCCCGTAGGGCAGGTTCTGCACCGCGTACGGCGGCACCGTGTCCTGCGGCGGCCACGCATAGTCCTCGCTGGAGAAGATGTTCTTGAGCGCCTCGGCGGAGGGCGGCTTGATGGGGATCAACTGCACGTTCTCCACCGCGGGCACTTGCACCGCATGGATGTGCTTGTATTGATGGGTGATGAAGCCTGCCACCGTGAGCGGCAGCAGGAAGAACAGGGTGTACATCACCCCGCGCCCCAGGCGTACCCACTTGGAAGGTCCGCGCTTGGGCGCCGCCCGGGCCGGACGTTTCTTGCGGGTGGAGCGCACATCCGGACTGTATTACAGGCGCCGGGCCAAAGGAACCCTTGCGCGGTGCGACGTTTTAGTGCCCTTGCGCCGTGCGGGCAGCGTGCGATATCCCGGGGATCTGCGACAGGCGATTCAGCAGCCGCGAAAGCTGCGGCAGGCCGGTCACATTCACCGTGAGTCTCAGGTTCAGCATGCCCGTGTCCGGTTCCGGGCGCGAATCCAGCGCCAGCATGCGCAACTGCTCGTCTGCCAGCAGCGCCATCACGTCGTTCAAGAGGTTGCGCCGGTCGCGGGCTTCCACCGCGATCTCCACCGGTTGCCCTTGGCTGCCATCCGCTCCCCAACGCAGGTCGGTGAGGCGCTGCGGCGCGCGCACCGTGAGCCGCGCCAGGCTTGCGCAATTCATGCGGTGCACGGTGATGCCGCGCCCCTGGGTGATGTAACCGCGGATGGCTTCGCCCGGTACCGGATGGCAGCAGCGTGCCAGTGACACCAGCACCTCGCCCGGCACCCCGGGTAGCAGCACCGCGGGGCTGCGGGTCTTGCGCGGCTGCGGCGTGCGCCTCACCCGTGGCGGCAGCGGTCCGCGCTCCTGTGGCAATTCCCGCTGCAGCGCGCCGGCGATCTGCGCCGGCGAGACATCACCCGCCCCGAGCGCCGCGAACAGGTCGTCCAGCGACTCGAACGGGAAGTGCTTGAGCAGCCGGTCATGGCGGAAGTCGCGAAGCCCCAGGCGCTCCAACTCGCGCTCCAGGTTGTCGCGCCCATAGCTGATGTTCTGCCCGCGGTCCTGCTGACGGAAGAATGCCCGCAGCTTGTCGCGGGCGCGCGGCGTGTTGAGATAGCCGGTCTGGGGATTCAGCCAGTCGCGGCTCGGTTCGCCCTGTTTTGCGGCCTGGATCGTCACCTGGTCGCCGTCGGCGAGCACGTGACTGATGGGCACCAGGCGGCCATTGATGCGGGCGCCGCGGCAACGGTGCCCCACGTCGGTATGTACGTAATAGGCGAAGTCCAGCGCAGTGGCGCCGCGGGGCAGGTCGAACACCTCGCCCTTGGGGGTCAGGACGTAGACCCGTTCCTCCACCAGTTCCGTGCGGAAGCGTTCGATGAAGTCCTCGTCTGCACCTGGGGCCAGGAGCTGCCGCATCCAGCCGATGCGGGTCTCCAGGGCCGGGTCATACCGCACGCCTTCCTTGTAGCGCCAGTGGGACGCTACGCCAAATTCGGCGTGCCGGTGCATGTCGATGCTGCGGATCTGGATCTCCAGGGGCCGGGCGTCGGGACCCAGTACCGCGGTATGCAGCGAGCGGTAGGAGTTGTCCTTGGGTGAGGCGATGTAGTCGTCGAATTCCCGGGCGATGTGGCGCCACAGGCCGTGCACTACACCCAAGGCCGCATAGCAGGTGGGCACATCCTGCACCAGCACCCTGAGGGCGTTCAAGTCGTAGAGGTCGTCGAAGGCCACACCCTTGCGCTGCATCTTCTTCCAGATGCTGTAGATGTGTTTAGGACGACCCACCACCTCTGCGGCGATGCCGGCGGCGGCGAGCGCCGTCGCCAGTTCCTCGCGGGCCTCGCCTAAGTAGGTCTCCCGGTCCCTGCGCCGCTCCTTCAAGGAAGCGGCGATGTCGCGGTAGCGCTGCGGCTCGAGATAACGGAACGACAGGTCTTCCAGCTCCCACTTGATCTGCCAGATGCCGAGGCGGTTGGCGAGCGGCGCGTAGACGTTACGGGCTGCCGAGGCCAAGGCGCGTTGTTCCACCGGCGGCAGGCTTTTGGCGGCACGCAGCGCGTACAGCCGCTCCGCGAGACGGATCACCATCACCCGGCCGTCGCGGATCACTGCCAGCAGCAGCTTGCGCAGGTTCTCCGCTTGGGAAGGGGACAGCGCTGTCTCGTCTTCGGCGGCGGTGCCGGTCAGGTCGGGCAGGGACAGGACCTCCCGCGCGAGCCCGGCCGCCTCAGCGCCGATGCGCGACTCCAGTACCTCAGGATCGAGCGCTGCGGCACCGGCCATGATCGAAGCCATGCCGGCGCCGATGATAGTGGGATCCAATTCCAATTCATGCAGGATCGCGCCGATGCCGTGCGCACGCTCGCGCACTGCGGCGGGTACGCCTGCCAAACCCAAAGCATCTTCGATGGCCGAGGCGACGGGGTTCTCGATGAGCGAGCGTGAAGGCATGTCAAGTCTGCCGCGCGAGCGGGTGTCAGGTCCGGCGTTTAACGGTATCATATAGATGCCTGTTCCATAGGCACCGTCGATATCCATTTGGGAGATCCGTCCATGAGGCTTCACCGCGCAGCTCTGTTCCTGGTCCTGGCAACCGCGGCTTACGCCGCCCAGGGCGCCAATCTCGACTTCAACCTGGCCAGCAACGCCGTGGCGGCGGAGTTCTCCACCAACCTCACGGATACAGGTCTGGAAGGCAGTCTCGGCTTCCTGCACCACTCCGACCGGGTGGACCTGTTTGATGTGGGGGCCGACCTGGTAGGCAACGCCAGCCCGGTGGGCTCGCCGCTGATCTTCGGCGTAGGCGGCAAGTTCTTCTATATCAGCCCCAAGGGCGTGGACAACGGCGAGGCACTCGCGGTCGGCGCCCACTTCCGTTACACCTGGCCCTACTTCAACCGCTTCGCCGTCGCCGGCGAACTCTATTACGCCCCCAACATCGTCGCCTTCCAAAGCGCCGATCGCTTCTGGGAAGGGCGGCTCACGGCCAACTACCAGATCCTGCGCAATGCCGACGCCTATGTCGGCTACCGGTATGTCTCGGCATCCTTCAACGGCAACTCCAGCATGACGCTGGACAGCTCGGTCATCATCGGGCTCAGCCTCAGCTTCTAGATACGACGGGACCGACGATGGCCGGACACAGCAAATGGGCCAACATCCAGCACCGTAAAGGCGTGCAGGATGCCAAGCGCGGGAAAATATTTACCCGCTGCATCCGTGAGATCACCACGGCTGCCCGCCGCGGCGATCCGGATCCGCACAACAACCCGCGCCTGCGTCTGGCCATCGACAGGGCGCTGGATGCCAACATGACCAGGGACACCATCGAGCGCGCCATCAAGCGCGGCGCCGGCGAAGAGGGCGGCGCGGCTCTGGAGGAGATCCGTTACGAGGGCTACGGTCCCGGCGGCATCGCCATCATCGTGGATTGCATGTCCGACAACCGTACCCGCACCGTGGGCGAGGTGCGCCACGCCTTCTCCAAGCACGGGGGTAACCTGGGGGCCGACGGTTCCGTGAGCTACCTGTTCAACAAGTGCGGCGTGCTGAGCTTCCCGGCCAGTGCCGGCGAGGACAAGGTCATGGAAGCGGCGCTGGAGGCGGGCGCCGAGGACGTGATCAACGACGGTGGCATCGAGGTATTGACTGATCCGACCGACTTCCACAAGGTCAAGGAATCCATGGAGAAGGCGGGCCTGAAGCCTGAGTCCTCCGAGATCACCTTGCGCGCGTCCATATCGGTGACAGTCGAGAACGCCAATGCCGAGTCGGTGATGGAACTCCTGGACGCCTTGGAGAACCTGGACGACGTGCAGACCGTGTATTCCAATGCCGATTTCCCCGACGAGGTCCTGCGGGCCTTGGCCGGGTGAGCTGCCAGTGACCCGCATCCTCGGCATCGATCCGGGTTCTATCTCGACCGGCTACGGCATCATCGACAGCGAAGGCCAGACCCTCCGATACGTGGACTGCGGCAACATCCGCACCGGCGGCGGCAGCTTCCTGTCGCGGCTGCAGGAGATCTATTTCGGCATCGACGCCGTGGTGCAGCGCTTCCAGCCCGACGAGGTGGCGGTGGAGCGGGCCTTCATGCACAAGAACGCCGACAGCGCCCTGAAGCTCGGCCAGGCGCGCGCGGCCGCCATCTGTGGCACGCTGGTGAAGGGCGTGCCGCTGCATGAGTACTCCCCCCGCGAGGTCAAGCAGGCCGTGGTGGGGAAGGGCGGTGCCGACAAGGAACAGGTGCAGCACATGATGCGGGTATTGCTGGGACTCAAGGGTGCATTACAGGCGGACAGTGCCGATGCGCTGGCCATCGCTGTCTGCCACGCCCACAGCCGCGGCCTCAAGGCGGAATTGACCTCACTGCTCCGGGCCCGTGGAGCGCGGCGATGATCGGCTTCCTGCGCGGCACGCTCCTGCGCAAACAGCCGCCGCATCTCGTCATCGACGTGCACGGCGTGGGCTACGAGGTGGAGGCTCCCATGTCCACCTTCTACGACCTGCCGGATGCCGGCGCCGAGATCACGCTCTTCACCCATCTCACGGTGCGCGAGGATGCGCATATCCTGTTCGGTTTCGGCAGCGAGGCGGAACGGCGCTTCTTCCGCAGCCTGATACGGGTCAATGGCGTCGGCCCCAAGCTCGCACTCACCATCCTCTCCGGCATCAGCCTGGACGCATTCGTGCGTTGCGTGCAGGAGGACGACAGCGCATCGCTTACGCGCCTGCCGGGCATCGGCAAGAAGACCGCCGAGCGCCTGGTGGTGGAGATGCGCGACCGCCTGGACGATATCGGCGCCCAGGCCGCAGCCGGCGTATCGGCGCATCCGCGCGATGAGGCCTTGAGTGCCTTGGTGGCCCTCGGCTACAAACCCAACGAGGCGAGCCACATGTTGCGCGGCGTGAAGGAAGAGGGTCTCTCCAGCGAAGAATTCATCCGTCGTGCCCTGCAGGGCGCCTTGCGAGCGGGATAACTCATGGCCATCGAACGCGTCATCACTGCCCAGGCGGGGCCGGAAGAGGAGGCGGTGGACCGCGCCATCCGGCCGCGCACGCTCGCGGAGTATGTGGGCCAGCCGGCGGTGCGCGAGCAGATGGAGATATTCATCGGCGCCGCCAAGAAGCGCGGCGAAGCGCTCGACCACGTGCTCATCTTCGGTCCGCCGGGCTTGGGCAAGACCACCTTGGCCCACATCATCGCCACCGAACTCGGCGTCAATCTGCGCCAGAC